>NZ_JBKBCT010000051.1:0-28942 GCF_050871525.1 Kineococcus auxinigenes
CGTGCGCCCCGGTACCGGGGCGCGGGTTCAGATGCCGGGTTCGGTGGTGAAGCGCGTGAGGACGGGCGGCGCGCTGAGCAGTTCACCGAGGCGCGAGGCGCCCTCGGGGGTGGCGCGCCAGGCACGGTAGGCGTCGTCGGCTTCCAGGGACTCCCATCGCTCCAGCACGAGCACGTGGGTCTCGTCGGCGGTGTCGCGCAGGACGTCCACCCCGAGGTTGCCCTCGAAGGCGCGGGTGGCCTCGAGCGTCTCGGTGATGACCGCCGGGGCGTCGGCGAGCGCCTCGGGCTTCAAGCGCAGGTCCAGCAGGGACGTGATGCTCACGGATCCTCCTCGTCGGGGCTGCGGGGAGGCTAGCCAGGCGGTGCGGCGGGCGCGCGCCGAGGTCAGTCGAGCGGGTCGTCGTCCACGGCGGCCTCGTCCTCGCCGATCGCCTCGCGCACCAGGCGCATGACGAGGCCCGGCGGGTAGCCGCGCCGGGCGAGCACCCCGGCGAGGCGACGCTGACGCGCGGCGCGGTCCAGGCCGCGGGTGGCGGCCAGCGGCCGGCGCAGCAGTTCGCGCGCCGCGCCCTCCTCCACCTCGTCGCCGACCCCTTCGAGGGCCTCGCGGGCGGTCTCGTCGTCCACGCCCTTGCGCCGCAGCTCCTGCGCGAGGGCGCGCTTGCCGCGGCTGCGGGAACGGGAGTGCACGTACGCCTCGGCGTAGGCGCCGTCGTCGACGAGGCCGACCTCCTCGAAGCGGTCGAGGACGTCGGTGGCGACCTGTTCGGGGACGTCCTTGGCGGCCATCTTCTCGGCCAGCTGGGCGCGCGTGCGCGGCGCCATCGTCAGCTGGCGCAGCGCGATGGCGCGGGCGACGTCGTGCGGGTCGGCCTCCCGGTCCGGGTTCTCCTCCGGACCGGGAGGCCGCTGACCGCGCGAGCCTCGACTCAGAACGTCACCGCGGGCTCGGCCTCGACCTCGGCCGGGGCGTCGACGCGGGCACCGATGCCGAGCTTCTCCTTGATGCGCTTCTCGATCTCGTCGCCGAGGTCGGGGTTGTCGCGCAGGAAGGCGCGGGCGTTCTCCTTGCCCTGGCCGAGCTGGTCGCCCTCGTACGTGTACCAGGCGCCGGACTTGCGGACGAAGCCGTGCTCGACGCCGAGGTCGATCAGACCGCCCTCCCGGGAGATGCCGTGGCCGTAGAGGATGTCGAACTCGGCCTGCTTGAACGGCGGGCTGACCTTGTTCTTGACGACCTTGACGCGGGTGCGGTTGCCGACGGGGTTGGTGCCGTCCTTCAGCGTCTCGATGCGGCGCACGTCCAGGCGCACCGAGGCGTAGAACTTCAGCGCCTTGCCGCCGGTCGTGGTCTCCGGCGAGCCGAACATCACGCCGATCTTCTCGCGGAGCTGGTTGATGAAGATCGCCGTGGTGCCGGAGTGGTTCAGCGCACCGGTGATCTTGCGCAGGGCCTGCGACATGAGGCGGGCCTGCAGGCCGACGTGGCTGTCGCCCATCTCGCCCTCGATCTCGGCGCGGGGCACCAGGGCCGCCACGGAGTCGATGACGATGATGTCCAGGGCCCCGGAGCGGATCAGCATGTCCGCGATCTCCAGGGCCTGCTCACCGGTGTCCGGCTGGGAGACGAGCAGCGCGTCGGTGTCCACGCCCAGCTTGGCGGCGTAGTCGGGGTCCAGCGCGTGCTCGGCGTCGATGAAGGCGGCGATGCCGCCGGCCTTCTGCGCGTTGGCGACGGCGTGCAGGGCCACGGTCGTCTTGCCGGACGACTCGGGGCCGTAGACCTCCACGACGCGCCCGCGGGGCAGGCCGCCGATGCCGAGCGCGACGTCGAGGGAGATCGCCCCGGTGGGGATGACCTCGATGGGCGGGCGGCTCTCGTCGCCCAGACGCATGACGGAGCCCTTGCCGAACGACTTGTCGATCGCGGCCAGGGCGGATTCGAGGGCCTTCTCGCGGTCCGCGGGAGCGGGCATGTCCTCACCTCGGGTTGGGGTGGCCGACGCTTCGGCCCGGTGTGTTCTTCCGACCCGGGGAACGCTACGACCCGCCTCCGACACGAGCCGCGCACGTGGCCCGGCGTGTGGAGAGCGGGACCGGACGGCCCCCTGTGGAACACCGGCGATCCTATCCGTACAGGTGTTCGATGCCCAGCCGCGAACCGCCCCGGTCGGGTCGACGCACCCGTCGCCGCGCCGGCGGCGGCACCGTCGCAGGGGGTGGCGCGCACCACTCGTCCCTCGGCGGAGGGCCACCACCCCCTACAGTCGCGACCGCCCCACGGGGCGCCCCGGGACCCGGCGCGCCCTGCACGAGGACCAGGTGCGGACGAGCCCGCGCGCCGCACCCCGACACACCGAGCGAGGTAACCAGACAGTGATCCACCGCAGCCCCGACGTCGGCACCAGCGACGAGGCGACCGGCCGAGCACTGCCGAGCACGAGCGTCGTGGTGCCCACCCACCGTCGCCGCCGGGCGCTGGCCGCGTGCCTGCGCCCCCTGCTGGACGACCCGGCCACCGGCGAGCTCGTGGTGGTCGTCGACCACCCGGCCTCGGGCGAGGACGACGGCACCGCCGCCGACGTGCGGGCCCTGAGCGAGCGCGACGCGCGCGTGCGCCTGGTGCAGGTGCACGGCGCGGGAGCCACCGGCGCCAACGACGCGGGGCTGCGGGCGGCCACCGGCGAGGTGGTCCTCTTCATCGACGACGACGTCGTCGCCGAGCCGGGCCTGGTCACCGGCCACGCCCGGCACCACCTCCGGGGGAAGCAGCTGGTGGTGGTCGGGCACATGCCCACCACCGTCCCCCACCCCCGTGCCCCGGGGCAGTTCGCCACCCGCTTCTACGCCGCCGAGTACCTCGGCTGCGTCGGCGCCTGGCAGCGCCACGGGAGCGAGGAGGTGCTGCGCCGGCTGTGGATGGGCAACGTCTCCCTGCGCCGCGCCGACGCGCTGCGCGTCGGCCTGCACGGCGACGGCACGTTCACCGCGCTGCGCCACGGCGACCGCGAGTTCGGCCTGCGCTGCCTGCGCACCGGGCTGACCGGCGTGTACGACCCTTCGCTGACCTCGCGCCACGCCCACAGCCGCACGCTGGAGCAGTTCCGCGCCGACGCCCGCCGTCAGGGCGCCGGGCGCGTCGTGCTCGCCGAGCGCTACCCCGACCTGGTGGAGGTGGCCGACCCGCTGACCGGGCTGCCCGCACCGCTGCGCCGCGTGCTGTCGGCCGCCGGTGGCGGGCCGGCCGAGCCGGTCCTGGCCGGCGCGCTGAGCGTCGCCGTGCGCGCCGGCGGTGCACTGCGGTGCTGGCCGGTGGAGGACACCGCCGCCAAGCTGCTGCGACGCCTGGAGCACCAGGCGGGGATGCGCCGGGCGAGCCGGCAGGGCGGCCGTTAGCGGCGCCGGCGGCCCCGCCCGCCCGACCGCGGCACTACGCTGCCCGCTCACCCGCCGGGCCGGCGGGTCCCGCAGAGCAGCGACGGAGCGCCCGTGAGCACCCCCAGCGACACACCCGGCCGGCCGCAGGTCCTCGACGAGCGCGGGGGCGACCTCGTGGCCGCCGGCACGCGCCTCGAGCGCCTGGGCACCGGCAGCACGTGGGCCGAGGGCCCGTTGTGGCTGCCGGAGCAGCGGGCGGTGCTCGTCAGCGACATCCCCGGCGACCGCGTCCTGCGCTGGGACGAGGCCGGCGGGCTGCGGGTGGACCGCGAGCGCGCGGGATTCACCAACGGGCGCACCCTCGACCGCGAGGGCCGGGAGGTCTTCTGCAGCCACGGCCGGCGCTCGGTGGAGCGGCGCGAGCCCGACGGCTCCACCACCGTCCTGGCCGCCTCGTCCGGCGGGGCGCGGCTGAACTCGCCCAACGACGTCGTCGTCGCCTCCGACGGCGCGGTGTGGTTCACCGACCCGCCGTACGGCATCAGCGTGCCCGAGGAGGGGCACGAGGGGTTCCGCGAGTACGGCGACAACCACGTCTTCCGCCTGGACCCGGGCACGGGCGAGCTGCGGGTGGTGGTGGCGGACGTGGAGGAGCCCAACGGGCTGGCGTTCTCCCCCGACGAGTCGCTGCTGTACGTCGCCGACACCTCCGCCGCGCGCGTGCCGGGCAGCGGTTCGAACCGGCTGATCCGCGTCTACGACGTGCGCCGCGGCACCCCCGGCGGGCGCGGGCCGGACGCCCGCCCCGGCGGGCCGGTGGCCAAGAACGGCCGGGTCTTCACGACGGTGGACCGGGGCCTGGCCGACGGCTTCCGCGTGGACACCGCCGGGAACGTGTGGACCTCGAACGGCGACGCGGTGAGCGTCTTCGCGCCCGACGGCACCCGGCTGCTGGAGGTCGTCGTCGGCGAGGTCGTGGCGAACCTGTGCTTCGGCGGGCCGGAGGGCACCGACGTGTTCATCGCCGCCTCCACGAGCCTGTACCGGTTGCGCACCCGCGCCACCGGCGCCGGCCTGTGGTGGCTGCGCGGCTGAACCCGGTCCCGGGCGGACGGCTCGTCAGCGCCTCGGGGGCCGGTCCCTGCCCAGGCGCCGCTCCGGCGGCACGTCCATCGCGTCGCACAGCGCCAGCCAGACGGCCTTGGGCTCGACCCCGGCGTCCAGGGCCTGCAGCGGGGTGCGGTCCGCCAGGGCCAGCAGGACCTGGTCGTGCGCGAGGGAGCGTCCGTAGGCGCTGCCGAACTCGTCCTCCACCAGGGTCCAGAACTCGCTGACTCGCACGCGGGCAGGGTGCCACGGAGCCGCCGGTGCGGCGACGGCGGGCACGTGTCGGAGGGGGGTGCTGGGATGTCGGCATGTCCCCCCGCGCCGCGCGACCCGCCCCCGAGAGCACCGTCGCGCAGGGCGCCGGCCGCGGCGCGGGGCCGGACGGGCCGGAGGCGGCACCCGGCGGTGCGACGCCCGGCGCGGCGGAGGTGCTGGGCCGGTTCTCCCAGGCCACGCGCGCCTGGTTCACCGGCGCCTTCGAGGCGCCCACGCCCGCGCAGCTCGGCGCGTGGGACGCCGTCAGCCGCGGGCAGCACGCCCTCGTGGTGGCGCCCACCGGCTCCGGCAAGACGCTGTCGGCGTTCCTGTGGGCGCTGGACGGCCTGGCCGCCGAGCCGGTGCCGGAGGACCGCGACCTGCGCTGCCGGGTGCTGTACGTCTCGCCGCTGAAGGCCCTGGCGGTGGACGTCGAGCGCAACCTGCGCAGCCCGCTGACGGGCATCCGGCAGGCCGCCCAGCGCCTGGGCCTGCCGGTGCCGGAGGTGCGGGTGGGGGTGCGCTCGGGCGACACCCCCGCCGACGAGCGCCGCTCGTTCACCCGCACCCCGCCCGACGTGCTCATCACCACCCCCGAGTCGCTGTTCCTGCTGTTGACGTCCAAGGCGCGCGAGCAGCTGCGCGGGGTGCGCACCGTGGTCCTCGACGAGGTGCACGCCATGGCCGGCTCCAAGCGCGGCGCGCACCTGGCCCTGTCGCTGGAGCGGCTGGACGCCCTGGTCACCGCCGCCGGCGGGGAGCCGGCGCAGCGGGTGGGCCTGTCGGCGACGGTGCGCCCGGTCGGCACGGTCGCCGAGTGGGTCTCGGGCGGGCGGCCGGTGACGGTGGTGCAGCCGCCGTCCACCAAGCGCTTCGACCTGCGCGTGGTGGTGCCCGTGCCGGACATGAGCGAGCTGGACTCCTCCGGCCGCGGCCCGGCCGACGAGGACGACCTGACCGGCCAGGCCGCCGGCGACCCGCGCCGGGCCAGCATCTGGCCGCACGTGGAGGAGCGCATCGTCGACCTGGTGGCCGAGCACCGCTCCACGCTGGTCTTCGCGAACTCGCGCCGGCTGTCCGAGCGGCTGACCGCGCGGCTGAACGAGGTGTGGGACGAGCGCCTGGCCCCCGACGCCCCCGACGCCCCCGACGCCGAGGGCGGCGGGGCGGGCCGGGCGCCGGCCGAGCTCATGGGCGCCGCCGGTGCCGCCCGGGGCGCCCCGGCGGTGCTGGCGCGCGCCCACCACGGGTCGGTGTCCAAGGAGCAGCGGGCCCTGATCGAGGAGGAGCTCAAGGCCGGGCGGCTGCCCGCCGTGGTCGCCACCTCCAGCCTGGAGCTGGGCATCGACATGGGCGCCGTGGACCTCGTGGTGCAGGTGGAGTCCCCGCCGAGCGTGGCCAGCGGCCTGCAGCGCGTCGGGCGCGCCGGGCACCAGGTCGGCGCCGTCTCGCGCGGCGTGCTGTTCCCGAAGTTCCGCGGCGACCTGCTGCAGACCGCCGTGGTCGTCGAGCGCATGCGCGACGGGCGCATCGAGGAGCTGCGGGTACCGGCCAACCCCCTGGACGTGCTCGCCCAGCAGGTCGTGGCGATGGTCGCGATGGACGAGTGGACCGTTCCGGAGCTGCACGAGCTGGTCAAGCGCGCCGCGCCGTTCGCCACGCTCTCGCGCCCGGTGCTGGACGCGGTGCTGGACATGCTCTCCGGGCGCTACCCCAGCGACGAGTTCGCCGAGCTGCGCCCGCGCCTGGTGTGGGACCGGGTCACCGAGACCCTCACCGGCCGCCCCGGCGCGCAGCGCCTGGCGGTCACCAGCGGCGGCACCATCCCCGACCGCGGCCTGTTCGGCGTGTTCCTGGCGAGCGGTGAGGGGCCGGGCCGGCGCGTGGGTGAGCTCGACGAGGAGATGGTCTACGAGTCCCGCGTGGGCGACGTCATCACCCTGGGCTCCTCGGCGTGGCGGGTGGAGGACATCACCCACGACCGGGTGCTGGTCACCCCGGCGCCGGGCCAGCCCGGCCGGCTGCCGTTCTGGCACGGCGAGGCGCTGGGCCGCCCGGCCGAGCTGGGCCGGGCGCTGGGCGCCTTCGTGCGCGAGCTCGGCTCGATGGACGGCGGGTACGCCGGCGACGCGGCCCGGCAGCGGGTCCTGGCCTCCGGGATGGACGAGTGGGCCACCGACAACCTCGTGGCGTACCTCGCCGAGCAGCAGGAGGCCACCCGGCACGTGCCCGACGACCGCACGATCGTCGTGGAGCGCTTCCGCGACGAGCTGGGCGACTGGCGCGTCTGCGTGCACTCCCCCTTCGGCGGGCAGGTGCACTCCCCGTGGGCGCTGGCGCTGGGCGCGCGGATGCGCGAGCGCTTCGGCGTGGACGTGCAGGCCATGCCCGCCGACGACGGCATCGTGCTGCGCCTGCCCGACCTGGACCTGCCCGAGGGGCAGAGCCCGGACGTGGCCGACCTCGTGGCGCTGGAGGCGGAGGAGGTCGCCGAGCTGGTGACCGCGGAGATCGGCGGCTCGGCGCTGTTCGCGGCCCGCTTCCGCGAGTGCGCCGCTCGCGCCCTGCTGCTGCCGCGCCGCCAGCCCGGCAAGCGCCAGCCGCTGTGGCAGCAGCGCCAGCGCGCCGCCTCCCTGCTGCAGGTGGCCAGCCGCTTCGCGAGCTTCCCGATCGTGCTGGAGACGGTGCGCGAGTGCCTCTCCGACGTCTTCGACGTGCGCGGCCTGGAGCAGCTGATGCGCGACCTCGCCGCCCGGGAGGTGCGGGTGGTCGAGGTGGAGTCGCAGCAGCCCTCGCCGTTCGCGCGGGGGCTGATGTTCGGCTACGTCGCGCAGTTCCTCTACGAGGGCGACTCCCCGCTGGCCGAGCGCCGCGCCGCCGCCCTCGCGCTGGACCCGAGCCTGCTGGCCGAGCTGCTCGGCCGCGGCGAGGGCGCGGCCCTGCGCGACCTGCTGGACCCCGAGGCGGTGGAGCGCACCGAGGCGGAGCTGCAGCGGCTCGCGCCCACCCGCCGCTGCGCCGACGCCGAGGACGTCGCCGACCTGCTGCGGGTGCTCGGGCCGCTGACCACGGCGGAGGTCACCGCGCGCAGCGGCCGCTCCGCGCCCGACGAGGAGCCCGTGGTGGCCCCCGTGGACGAGGTGGCGCGCTGGCTGGTCTCGCTGGAGGAGGCGCGCCGGGCGATCCGCGTGCGCATCGCCGGCGAGGAGCACTGGGCGGCGATCGAGGACGCGGGCCGGTTGCGCGACGGCCTGGGCACCCCGCTGCCCGTGGGGGTGCCGGAGGCGTTCACCGAGCCCGTCGCCGACCCGCTGGGCGAGCTGCTGGGCCGGTACGCGCGCACCCGCGGGCCGTTCACGGTGGCGCAGGCCGCCGCCCGCTTCGGCATCGGGCGCGCCGTCGCCCACGACGCCCTGCGGCGCCTGCAGTCCGCCGGCCGGCTCGTCGAGGGCGAGCTGCGCCCCGGCGGCACCGGCCTGGAGGTGTGCGACGCCGACGTGCTGCGGGTCCTGCGGCGCCGCTCGCTGGCCGCGCTGCGCGCCGACGTCGAGCCCGTCGCCCCGCGCGACCTGGCCCGCTTCCTGCCCGCCTGGCAGGGCGTGGGCACCGGGCTGCGCTCGCGGCTGCGCGGCGTCGACGGGGTGCTGCGCGCCGTGGAGCAGCTCGCCGGCGCGGTCGTGCCGGCCAGTGCGCTGGAACCGCTGGTGCTGGCCTCGCGGGTGGAGGGCTACTCTCCCGCCATGCTCGACGAGCTGACCGCCGCCGGGGAGGTCGTGTGGGCCGGGCACGGCAGCCTGCCCGGCGACGACGGCTGGGTCTCCCTGCACCCGGCGGACCTGGCCCCGCTGACCCTGCCGGACCCGGCCGAGTCCGAGGTGGCCGTGGACACCGAGCTGCACCGGGCGGTCCTGGAGGCGCTCGCCGGCGGCGGGGCGTACTTCTTCCGGGCGCTGTCGAGCACGGTCGGCTCCACCGACGACGTCGCCCTGACCACGGCCCTGTGGGACCTGGTGTGGGCCGGGCGCCTGACCAACGACACCCTCGCTCCGCTGCGCAACCGCCTCGGCGGCGGCCGCGCGGCGCACCGCACCCAGCGGGCCGCACCGCGCTCGCGCTACGCCCGCCCCGGCGCAGCGCGCCGGGCCGGCACCGGCCTGCGCGGCGCCGAGCTGCCCTCGCGCAGCGGGCCGCCCTCGGCCGCCGGCCGCTGGTCGCTGCTGCCGGAGCTGGAGGCCGACGCGACGGTGCGCGCCCACGCCGGCGCCGAGGTGCTGCTGGACCGGCACGGCGTCCTGACGCGCGGCGCCGTCGGCGCCGAGAGGGTGCCCGGCGGGTTCGCCGCCGTCTACCGCGTCCTGGCCGCCTTCGAGGAGGCCGGCCGGGCCCGGCGCGGGTACTTCGTCGAGGGCCTGGGGGCCTCGCAGTTCGCGAGCGCCGGGGCGGTGGACCGCCTGCGCGACTCCGCCCGCCCGCTGGGCGGGCGCAGCCCCTCCCAGCGCCGCGACGAGCAGGCCGAGGTCCGCCCCGGGGCGCTGGTGCTCGCCGCGACCGACCCCGCCAGCCCGTACGGTGCGGCACTGCCCTGGCCCGAGCGGCCCGAGGCGTCGGCGGGTGCGAGCGGGCACCGGCCGGGCCGCAAGGCCGGTGCGCTGGTGGTGCTCGTCGACGGCGACCTGGTGCTCTACGTCGAGCGCGGCGGGCGCTCGCTGCTGTCCTGGACCCCTCAGCCGCAGGTGCTCCAGCCCGCCGCGGACGCCCTCGCCCTCGCCGTGCGCGACGGCGCCCTCGGCAAGCTCACCGTCGAGCGCGCCGACGGCGCCGGGGTGCTCACCTCCACCTCCCCGCTGGGCGCCGCGCTGGAGGCCGCCGGCTTCCACGCCACCCCGCGCGGGCTGCGGATCCGCGCGTGAGCGGCCGCGCGGAGGCGGGCGCCCGTGCCCGAGGGTGACGTCGTGCGGCGCACCGCGCGGCGCCTGCACGCCGCCCTGGCCGGCCGCGACCTGCTGGTCAGCGACCTGCGCTGGCCGGACCTGGCGACGGCGGACCTGTCCGGCCGGCGCGTGCTGGAGGTCGTCAGCGCCGGCAAGCACCTGCTGGCCCGCCTCGCCGCCACCGGTGGCGAGGAACCGCTGACCCTGCACAGCCACCTGCGCATGGAGGGCTCCTGGTACGTCGAGCGCAGCGGCTCCGACGGGCGCGGGCGGCGCTCGGCGTCGGGGGTGCGGGCCGTGCTCGTCACGGACGCGTGGACGGCCGTCGGGCACCGGCTGGGGATGCTCGACCTCGTCCCCACGGCGGCGGAGGTCCACCTCGTCGGGCACCTGGGGCCCGACGTGCTCGGCCCCGGCTGGGACGCAGCCGAGGCGCAGCGCCGCCTGCTCGCCGACCCCGCCCGCCCCGTCGGGGAGGCGCTGCTGGACCAGCGGGTGCTGGCCGGGGTGGGCACCTTCTACATGGCCGAGGCGTGCTTCCTCACCGGCCTGAGCCCCTGGACCCCGGTGGGCGAGGTGCCGGACCCGGGCCGGCTCGTCGCGCTCGTGCACCGGTTGCTGCACGCCAACGCCGAGCGCACCGAGCAGGTCACCACCGGCGACCTGCGCCGAGGCCGGCGCAACTTCGTGCACGCCCGCTCCGGGCTGCCCTGCCTGCGCTGCGGCACGACCGTGCGCGTCGCGCTCATCGGGCCGCCGTCGAAGGAGCGCACCGCGTTCTCCTGCCCCCGCTGCCAGCCCGGGCCCGCCCCCACCGACGACGGGCGTCCCCAGGCGCCGCTGGGCGCCCGGCCGCGCCGCACGGGGCCCGCCCGCGCGGCGAGCGGCCCCGCACGGCCCTGAGCGGGGTCGGACGCCCGGCGCCGGATCGTCACACCCGCGTCATGGACGACGGCTCCTGATGACGCTCTCGTGACAGCCGCCTGGAACCCCCCGTTCTGCCGCGCGAGGCGGCCCGGGGCTGGCCACGGTGGTCGTGCAGCGCCCGCCGGAGGTGGGCGCGAGAACGACAGAAGACCACCGACTCACTGGAGGAAGCCGTGTTCAGCCGATTCCGCACCCGCCCGTCCGCCCGGACCGCCGCCGCGGGGGTCGTGTGCTTCGCCGCTCTCGGCCTGACCGCCTGCGGGGACACCGCCGGCGAGGAGGAGGGCACCACCGTCGAGGACGTCCAGGAGGCCGACGACGAGGCCCTGGAGGGCGAGGCCGCGGCCACGCCCTACGACGGCGCCTACGACGGCACGTTCTACGACGACGTCAACACCTACGTCGGCCAGGAGGTGACCGTCTCCGCGCAGATCGACCGCATCGTCTCGCCGAACGCGTTCGTCATCGCCGGCACCGCGGACACCACCGTGGACCCGATGCTCGTCGTCGGCGCCAGCGAGGTCTCCGGCCTGACCGAGGGCACGCTGGTGGAGGTCACCGGCACCGTGCACGAGGCCTTCGACCTGCCGCAGGTCGAGGAGGACACCGGCGTGGACCTCGAGGACGACCTGTTCAACGACTACGACGCCGAGCCGTACATCACGGCCACCTCCGTGGAGATGCCGAACCAGGAGGACGAGAACGTCGACCCGGCCACGGCGACCGACTCGCCGACCAGCACGCCGACGGCGTCCTGACGGCCGCTCCGCGTTCCTCACCGACCCGCGCGGCCCGGTGAGGAACCCCGCAGGACCATCCCTGTCCCGCCGGTGCGGGTGCGTTGCACCGGCACCGGCGGCAGGATGGCGCCGTGTCCCGGTCCGTGCTCGTCGTCGAGGACGACCCGATGGTCCGCCGGGTCGTCCGCATGACGCTGGCCGCCGAGGGGTACGAGGTGACCGAGGCGGCGGACGGCGAAGCAGCGCTGGAGCGGCTCGGCGAGGGCGGCGTGGACGCCGTCCTGCTGGACCTGATGCTCCCGGGCCTCGACGGGTTCGAGACCTGCCGGCGCATCCGGCGCAGCAGCGACGTCCCCGTGATCATGGTGACGGCGCGCGCCGACAGCCACGACGTGGTCGCCGGCCTGGAAGCCGGTGCCGACGACTACGTCACCAAGCCGTTCGTGCCGAAGGAGCTCACCGCCCGCCTGCGCGCGGCCCTGCGGCGCTCCCCGACCGACGGGCCCTCTCCGCGGGTCGAGGCCGGGGACCTCGTGATCTCCCCCCGGGACGGGCTCGTGCTGCTGCACGGCGAGCCGGTGGACCTCACCCGCACCGAGCTGCGCCTGCTGTGCGAGCTCGCCGCCGTGCCCGGCCGCGCCACCACCCGCGAGGAGCTGCTGGAGCGCGTGTGGGGGTACGGCTACTTCGGCGACAGCCGGCTCGTGGACGTCCACGTGCGCCGGCTGCGCACCAAGGTCGAGGACGACCCTGCGCACCCCCGGCACGTCGTCACGGTGCGCGGGATCGGCTACCGGCTGCAACCGTGACGCCCGTCCCGCCGCGGGGCACCGGTGCAGCCGAGCGCACCGCCCCCCAGCCGGCAGCCCGCTGGCGCAGCCTGCGCGGGCGCGCCACCCTGCTGATCACCGGGCTCGTGCTCGTGCTGACCACCGCGACCACCCTCGCCGTGTGGACCGCCGTCTCCCAGTACCTGCTGGTGCAGCGCCAGCGCACGGCGGTCGCCCAGGCCAGCGCCAACGCCCTGCAGGTCGAGCGCGGCCTGCGCACCCGCGGCCTGCCGCCACCGGACCTGCTGGCCCAGCTGCCGCGGGAGTCCGGCTCCACGTCGCTGCTGCTGCGCCGCGGCGAGTGGACCACCACGTCCTTGAGCGTCGGGGCCGACGACCTGCCCACCGGCCTGAGCGAGGCGGTCGTGGACGGCCGCGCCTCCACCCAGCGCGTCGAGGTCGACGGCGGCGTCGCCCTCGCCGTGGGCGTGCCCCTGGCGGGGATCGGTGAGGCCTACTTCGAGGTGTTCGGGCTGGACGAGCTGGACCGCACCTTCCGCGCCCTCAGCACGGGCATGACGGCGGGGACGGTGCTGCTGCCCTTCGCGGCCCTGCTGCTGGGCCGGTGGCTGACCCGCCCCGCGCTGCGCCCCCTGGAGGAGGTCTCCACCGCGGCCGCCGCCTTCGCCGCCGGGGACCTGGGCGCCCGCATCGACCCCCACGGGGACCCGCTGCTGGTGCCCCTGGCGGCCTCCTTCAACGGCACCGCCCAGGCGCTGGAGCGCCGGGTGCTGGCCGACGCCCGCTTCGCCGCCGACGTCGCGCACGAGCTGCGCACGCCCCTGACGACGATCACGGCGGCGCTGGCGATCGTGCAGGCCCGCCGCGAGCACCTGCCCGGCGACGCCCGCGAGGGCCTGGACCTGCTGGGCCACGAGCTGGGCCGCTTCCACCGCCTGGTGCTGGACCTGCTGGAGATCTCCCGCTCCAGCGGTGACGGCACGCCCGCCGCCGTGGAGAGCGTGCTCCTGCCGGACCTCGTGGAGCGCTCGCTGCCCGAGGCGGTCGCGCCCGTGCTCGTGGTGGAGCCGCAGGCCCGGCAGGTGCGCGTGTGCGCGGACAAGCGCCGTCTGCGGCAGGTCGTGGTCAACCTCGTGGAGAACGCTCAGCAGCACGGGGGCGGGGCGACCCGCGTCACCGTCTCCTGCACCGCGCAGCGCGGCCTCGTGGCCGTGGACGACGCCGGTCCGGGCGTGGACCCGGCCGAGCGGGAGAGGGTCTTCGAGCGGTTCGCCCGCGGCAGGGGCGGTGACCGGGCCTCCACCGGGGGCGCCGGGCTGGGCCTGTCCCTGGTGCTGCGCCACGTGGAGGCGATGGGCGGGGACGTCACCGTGACCGACAGCCCGGACGGCGGGGCGCGCTTCGTCGTCTCGATCCCCAGGGAGGACGCGTGAGGCGTCGGCGCACCGCGGCGGCCGCCGTGGCGGCGCTCGTCGCGGCGCTCGGCGGCTGCGGCGTGAGCACGCAGGAGGGGCCGACGAGCGTGGCGCTGCCCGTGGCGAGCGCCCCCACCAGCGCCGGGTCCTCCAGCGGCGCCTTCGTCCTGCAGGTGTACTTCGTGCGTGACGACCGCCTGGTCGCCGTTCCGCGGCGCACGGCCACCGCCACGCCCCAGACGGCGCTCGACCAGCTGGTGAGGGGCCCGCGCCGCTCGGAGGTGGCGGACGAGGTGCGCACCGCGGTGGCGCCGCAGGACCTGGTCGCGACCCCGGCCCCCACCGGTGGCGTCGTGGTCGCCGCCGGCCGGGACTTCACCAACGTGGGCGGCGCCAACCAGCTGCTGGCGGTGGCGCAGCTGGTGTGGACGCTCACGGAGCTGCGCGGCGTGGAGCGCGTGCGGTTCACGGTGGAGGGCGAGCAGGTGGAGGTCCCCACCGACGCCGGGCTGACGCACGATCCCGTCGACCGCGACGACTACGCCTCCGTGGCCCCGCCCGCGGGCACCTGAGCGCCGCACGGCCCCTCGCCGTCACGCCGGCGTCACGAGTCGGCGGCTGTGATGACGGTCTCGTGACAGCACCGCCGGGCACCGCGTCCCGGGGAGCGCGTCCGGGTGCACCGGGGAACGGTGGGAGGGCGGGCCCGTCGCGGGCACCGCCGCCGAGCAGGACCGCCACCGAACCGCAGGAGGACACCGTGTCCAGCCGCCACCGTTCCCACCCGTCCGTCCGGGCCGCCGCCGCGGGTGCCGTCACCCTCGCAGCGCTGGTGCTGGGCGGGTGCGGCTCTCAGGAGGAGGACCTGGTGGACACCGTGCCGGACTCGGCGCGGGAGGCGGTGGTCGACCGCCAGGACGACGCCACCGGTGTGCAGCCGGTCCACGAGGGTGTCCTCGACGGCACCTTCTACGAGCAGGTCGAGGCCTGGGACGGGCAGCAGGTGGACCTGACGGCCGAGGTGGACGTGCTCGTCTCGCCACGGACGTTCCTCCTGGTGCCCGAGCCGGGCACCGAGGTCGACCCGCTGCTCGTGCTGAGCCCGACGGACGTGGCCGGCCTCGGCGAGGGCGCCACCGTCCGGGTCGAGGGGGTCCTGGGCGCGGCCTTCGACCTGCCCCGCGTCGAGGAGGACACCGGCGTCGACCTGCAGGACGACCGCTACGACGACTTCGACGCGGAGCCGTACCTGGTGGCGACGTCGGTGGAGGTCGTGGGCGAGGGGTGAGCGCGCCCGGCGCGTCCTGCTCCTCCGCTGCCGCTCAGGCGGCGGGGAGCAGCCGGCGGCGCAGGATCAGCTCCAGCTCCCGGGGGAGCCCGTCGAGCTCCAGGGAGAACTCCCCGCCCCGGCCGGCGACGAGGTCCTCCAGCGCGGAGTCGAGGACGGCGTCGACGGCCTGGTCGACGACCTGCTCGACGGCCGCGGGTTCCTGCGGCACCACGGCCGGTGCCTGCTCCACGCGGGGCAGGCGCGGTGCGGTGGCCACGGCGCCGGGCGAGACCTTCTTCGGCGATCCGGGGGTGGGCACGAAGCCCTCGGCCGCGTAGGGGCGGTGGCCGCCCTCCTCGTCGGCGATGCGGCGCGTCACCTCGCCCAGCACGTGCGACAGCGGCACGTCCAGGGCGGTGCAGATCGAGGCCAGCAGCTCGCTGGAGGCCTCCTTCTGACCGCGCTCGACCTCGCTGAGGTAGCCCAGCGACACGCGGGCGGTCGAGGAGACCTCGCGCAGGGTGCGCTGCTGACCGCGCCGCTCGTCGCGCAGCACGTCACCGATCGTCCGGCGGAGCACGACCATGCGACGGCCTCCCTCAGGGAGTCGAGGGGGCAGGCCTCGGAGGTCCGGTCGTCCGTTCGGCGCTCCTCGGTGGCTGCCCGTGGTGGAACCACCACCGTACCCCGCAGAGCGCGTCGCGGTCGTGGTGGGAAGGGGGTTGCGCACGTCCAGCTCAACTCCCCGCGACCCCGGCGTGTTCCGCCGCGCGCCGGCGCACAGGCGCTGCACAGCGCTCGCCTCCCCCGCTCAGCCGGCGCCGAGCAGAGCGGCGAGGTCGGCCAGGACCTCCTGCACGGCGGTGCGCCGCACCTCGGCGCGCTCGCCCGCCAGCGCCAGCCGGCGGGCCGCGGCACCGCCCGGCAGCGCGTCGGCGGCGACGGCCACGAAGACGGTGCCCGCCGGGTGGCCGTCGGCCGGTCCCGGACCGGCGACACCGGTGGTGGCCAGGCCCACGTCGGCCCCCAGGCGGGCGCGGGCGCCGCGGGCCATCTGCCGCGCCACCTCGGCGTCCACGGGCCCGGTGCGGGCCAGCAGCGCACCGTCCACGCCCAGCAGCGACGCCTTCAGCTCGGTGGCGTAGGCGACGAGCCCGCCGCGCACCACGGCGGAGGCGCCGGGCACGTCCACCAGCGCCGCGCACACCAGCCCGCCGGTCAGCGACTCGGCCGTGGCGACCGTCAGCCCGGCGGCGCGCAGCGCGGCGACGACCCGCGCCGCGGCGGGCTCACCGGTGCTCACGGGCGTGCTCACCCGCGCAGGAGCTTCAGCCCGGCCGCGAAGTAGCCGCGGGCGCTGGTCAGGGTCAGCACCACGGCGGCGAGCATCACCAGCAGGGACGGCCAGTGCGCCCAGCCCGGCAGCGGCAGCACGAACAGCGCCACCGCGGCGATCTGCACGACCGTCTTGACCTTGCCGCCGCGGTCGGCGGGCAGGATGGTGCCGCGGCGGATGAGCAGGAAGCGCAGCAGCGTGACCAGCACCTCGCGGGCCAGGATCAGCGCGGTCATCCACCACGGCACGCGGCCCTGCACCGAGAGCACGACCAGCGCGCTGCCGATGAGCGCCTTGTCGGCCAGCGGGTCGGCGATCTTGCCGAAGTCGCTGACGGTGCCCCAGCGGCGGGCGAGGTGGCCGTCGTAGCGGTCGGTGATGCTGGCGACGGCGAACACGGCCGCCGCGGCCAGCCGCCAGCGCCAGTCCTCCCCGCCGTCCTCCGCCAGGAACCACACGAACAGCGGCACGAGCAGCAGCCGCAGCACCGTCAGCGCGTTCGGCAGGTGCGCCCGGTGGGCGGTGCGCCAGCCGCCGGAGCCGCCGGTGCGGGCGCTCACGCCGGCACGGGCGCCTCCGCGCCCACCAGCGGCTCGGCGAGCAGGTCGGCGCCGGACACGCCCGTCACGCGGGCGCGCACCAGGTCGCCGACGGCCACGCGGGTGCCGGCCGGCAGGTCCAGCTCCGTCTCGCCGTCCACGTCGGGGCCCTGGTGGGCGGCGCGGCCCACCACGTGCGGGTCGCCGTCCTCGTCGAGCACGGACTCCACGAGGACCTCCACGACCTCCCCGAGGCGGTCCTCGGCCCGCTGGGCCACCAGCTCCTCCACGAGGCGGCCGACGCGGTCGGCGCGGGCGGCCACGACGTCGTCGGGCAGCTTGCCGTCCAAGCCGGCGGCCTCGGTGCCGTCCTCGTCGGAGTAGCCGAACACGCCCACGACGTCCAGGCGGGCGCGCTCGAGGAAGGAGCACAGCTCGTCGACGTCGTCCTCGGTCTCGCCGGGGAAGCCGACGATGACGTTGGAGCGGATCCCGGCGAGGGGGGCGCGCTCGCGCACCTGCTCCAGCAGCGCCAGGAACGGCTCGGTGCCGCCGAAGCGGCGCATGCGGCGCAGCACCGCGGGCGCGGAGTGCTGGAACGAGAGGTCGAAGTAGGGCACGACGCCGTCGGTGCCGGTGAGCGCGTCCAGCAGGCCGGGGCGCACCTCGGCGGGCTGCAGGTAGGACACCCGCACCCGCTCGATGCCGTCGACGGCCGCGACGCGCGGCAGCAGGGCCTCCAGGGCGCGCAGGTCGCCGAGGTCCTTGCCGTAGCTGGTGGTGTTCTCGCTGACGAGGAACACCTCCTTGACGCCCTGCCCGGCCAGCCAGCGGGTCTCGGCGAGGACCTCGTCGGCGGGACGGGAGACGAAGGAGCCGCGGAAGGCGGGGATGGCGCAGAAGGTGCAGCGGCGGTCGCACCCGGCGGCGATCTTCACGGGCGCCCACGGCCCGGAGGCCAGGCGGCGGCGCACCACCCGCGGGCCGCTGGCGGGGGCCAGGCCGGCGGGCAGGTCCGGCAGCACGACGGGTGCGGCCGCCGCCCTGGCGGCCTGGCGCTCGGCGGGCGCCAGGGGCAGCAGGGTGCGCCGGTCGCGCGGCACGTGGGCGGCCGGCCGCTCGCCGTGCAGGACCGCCTCGAGGTGGCTGGACAGGTCGGCGTAGGAGTCGAAGCCGAGGACGGCGTCGGCCTCGGGCAGCGACTCGGCGAGGTCCTTGCCGTAGCGCTCGGCCAGGCAGCCCACGGCCACGACGGCGCCGGTGCGACCGGACTCCTTCAGGTCGGCGGCGGCCAGCACGGTGTCGATGGAGTCCTTCTTGGCCTGCTCGACGAAGCCGCAGGTGTTGACCACGGCGACGTCGGCGCCGTCGGCGTCGTCGACGAGGTCCCAGCCGGCGTCGGCGAGCCGGCCCGCCAGTTCTTCGGAGTCCACGTCGTTGCGGGCGCAGCCGAGGGTGACGAGGGCGACGGAGCGTCGTTGCGCGGAGGTGCCTGGCACGTGCCCAGGGTACGCAGTCCGGGCGGCGCGGACGGCCGCGCGGACGGCGGGGAGGGCTACCCGGCGCGCAGGCGGGAGGGCGGTGGGCCGGGGAAGGGCACGCGCCCCACCTCGCCGACCGCCGGGGCCTGCGCGGCGGCGGGCCCGGGCTGGGGACCCCGCGCCCCGGCGTCCGGGGCAGCGTCCGGCGCGGCGCCCGGTGCGGCGTCGTCCTCGGGACCGGGCTGGGCCGCCGGCACCTCCGCGTCCGGGGCGGGCGCCGGGTGCGGCTCCTCGAGCAGGGCGCGCATGGACCGGGTGGGCCGGAACCAGCCGCCGCCGGGAGGCAGCGCCGACAACCGGGTGCGTCCCAGGGAGACCTGGAAGGCGCCCGGGACGTCCTCGAGGTCCACGAACTCGATGTGCGGCGACTCCTGCGCGTAGCCGGCCACCTCCGCGAACGAGAGCACGACGCAGCGCACCCCGGCGCGGTGCAGCTCCTCCAGCGGGCCCAGGAAGTTGCGGCCGTCACCGCTGGCGACCACGAGGCGGCGCAGGCGGTGGGTGGCCGCGCGCTCGGCGATGTGCTCGAGCATGGCGTCGTCGACGTCGTCCTCGGGGTGCAGCTTGGGACGGGCGAAGACGGCGTAGCCGAAGCTGCGCAGCGCCTCGATCCAGCCGCGCAGCGAGACGGCGGCGGTGGGCTGGACGTTGGTGAACACGCAGCCCTCCACCTCGTGCTCGCCCGCCCCGGCCAGGAACCAGCGGGCGATGGCGTCGAAGCGGGGCCGGTCGGAGGAGGCGGGGCGCGAGCCGAGGATGGCCGACAGGGTCATGTCGACGTTCGGCGCGTCCCACACCAGCAGATCGAGGTCCCGGGCGGGCTCGGCTCGGCGCGGCGACTCCATGGTCCACAAGTTACACGGAGAGTTACTAAGATGCGACGTACGGCTAGCACTGGTGACGCCGCGTGTCGGTGGGGCCGAGCCCGAGCCGGCTGCGGGTGCGCCTGCAGCGCACGCTCACCAGCAGCGCGGCCCAGCAGCTGACGGCGCAGGTCACGCGCGCGAGAACCCCCAGCACCGTCGAGACGGCCGCGCCGTCGACCACCAGGTCGCGGCCCCGCACGACCAGCACGCCCACCACCGTCCAGAACGGCACGGCGGCCACCCGGTCGTCCTGCGCCACCGCGATCCGGCGCACGACGTCCTGCGACTCCCCGGGGCCGGTGCGGCTGGGCGGCCCGGTCCGCTCGTCGAGGACCTCGTCCGGGGGTGCGCCGGGGCACGCGCACCACGGGGGGCGGGCCCCCCAGGAGGTCGGCCAGGCGCCAACCCCCTGCGGGGAGCCTCTCCAGCAGCCCCAGCCCGCGGCCCCGCTCGTCGCGCAGCACCACCGCCGGGTTCCGGCCGACCTGGCCGAGGTGCGCCAGCAGCGCGCCGGGCGTCCGCTGCGCCGTTGCGGCCGGCCGCGCGACGGGGTCCCGCGCCACGTCCGCCTGCTCGCCCGTCAGCACCACCGCGTCGGCGGCGGCGCTCACGTCCACCTCGCGCACGCCGACGCCGACACCCGCCCGGCTCAGGGGCGGCCCCTCGGGCGGCTCCGGGTGCGCATGCCCCGCGCGCGCCTGGTCGCCCGGTCCTCGGGACGGGTCAGTGCTGCGTGAGCTCCCAGGCGTCCTCGGAACCGTCCCCCTGGACCTCCTCGAGGTCCGCGCCGGCGGCGGGCTCCACCGCCCGCGGCGGCTCCTCCCCGCGCATCAGCGCGAGGGTGGCCGGCAGGTCCTCCGGCCGCACCAGGACGTCGCGGGCCTTGGAGCCCTCGCTGGGCCCCACCACGCCGCGCGACTCCAGCAGGTCCATCAGCCGGCCGGCCTTGGCGAACCCGACCCGCAGCTTGCGCTGCAGCATGGAGGTGGAGCCGAACTGCGTGGTCACCACCAGCTCGGTGGCCTGCAGCAGGACGCCCAGGTCGTCGCCGACCTCCTCGTCGATCTGCTTCTTCTGCGCGGGGGCCACCACGTCGTCGCGGTAGCTGGGCGCCAGCTGCGACTTCACGTGCGAGACGACGGCCTCGATCTCGCTCTCGGTGACCCAGGCGCCCTGCACGCGCATCGGCTTGGAGGCGCCCATCGGCAGGAACAGCGCGTCGCCCTGCCCCACCAGCTTCTCGGCGCCCGGCTGGTCCAGCACGACGCGCGAGTCCGCCAGCGAGGACGTCGCGAACGCCAGGCGGGACGGCACGTTGGCCTTGATCAGGCCGGTGACCACGTCCACCGAGGGCCGCTGCGTGGCCAGGACCAGGTGGATGCCCGCGGCGCGCGCCAGCTGGGTGATCCGCTGGATGGAGGCCTCCACGTCGCGGGGGGCGACCATCATGAGGTCGGCGAGCTCGTCGACGATGACCAGCAGGTACGGGTAGGGCTGCAGCACCCGCTGCGAGCCCTCCGGGGGCTTCACCTTCCCCGCGCGCACGGCGCTGTTGAAGTCGTCGATGTGCTTGAACCCGAAGGCGGCGAGGTCGTCGTAGCGCAGGTCCATCTCGCGCACGACCCACTCCAGGGCCTCGGCGGCCTTCTTGGGGTTGGTGATGATCGGCGTGATGAGGTGCGGGATGCCCTCGTAGATCGTCAGCTCCACGCGCTTGGGGTCCACCAGGACCATGCGCACCTCGTCGGGCGTGGCCCGCATGAGGATGGAGGTGATCATCGAGTTGACGAAGCTCGACTTGCCGGCCCCGGTGGCGCCCGCGACCAGCAGGTGCGGCATCTTCGCGAGGTTGGCGATCACGAAGCCGCCCTCGACGTCCTTGCCCACGCCCATGACCATCGGGTGCTCGCTGCGGGTGGCCACCTGGCTGCGCAGCACGTCGCCCAGCGAGACGGTCTCGCGGTCGGTGTTGGGGATCTCGATGCCGATGGCGGACTTGCCCGGGATCGGCGAGAGGATCCGCACGTCGGCGCTGGCCACCGCGTAGGCGATGTTCTTGGACAGCTGCGTGACGCGCTCGACCTTGGTGCCGGAACCCAGCTCCACCTCGTAGCGGGTGACGGTCGGCCCGCGGGAGAAGCCGGTGACGCGCGCGTCGATGTCGAACTGGTCCAGCACTCCCGACAGCGCCTCGACGACGCGGTCGTTGGCGGCGCTGCGCTCCTTCGGCGGCGTACCGGGATCGAGGCTGGACGCCTCCGGCAGGGTGTAGGTGACGTCGCCGGCCAGGGCGAGCTGCTCGATGCGCGGGGGCATCGGCGTGTGCGGCGGCGCGGGAAGGTCCTCGGGCTCGGCGGCGGGCACCGCGGCGGCGTCGACCGCGGGCTTCGCGGGGCGGCGCTCCCCCGGGCGCGGGGCGCGAGCACCTGCCGGCGCCCCGGTGCGCAGCTCGGCGCCGGACCCGGCCCCGTCCGTGGCGACGGCCTGCTCGAAGGCCTCGTCGCCGGCGCGGGCCTCGAGCTCCCGGGCTTCGCGCTGGCGCTCCCGGCGGCTCTTGCGCGGCTCGGCGGCACCCTCCTCGTCGGGCGCCTCCTCGTCGGGCGCTGCCCCGCCCTGCGCGGCGGCGCGGGCGCGGGCCAGCGCGGAGGCGGGCAGGTCCTTGCGGCGGCCGGTGGCGGAGGTGCGGGCACCGCCCCGTTCCTCGGCGGGCGGGTGGGGGTGGTGCGTCAGGCGCTCGTACACCTCGCGCAGGCGCGCGGGGATGGCGTGCACGGGGGTGGCGGTGACGACGAGCAGGCCGAAGAACCCCAGCAGCAGCAACAGCGGCACGGTGACCCAGTTCGTCAGCGCCGTGGACAGCGGCCCGGCGACCAGGAAGCCGACCATCCCGCCGGCCTCGGTGACGACGTCGGCGCCGGCCGGGCCCGTGGGCGAGGGCGCGTCGGCGGCCAGGTGCACCAGGCCCGCCGCCGACAGGGTCAGGGCCGTGGTGCCCACGACGGCGCGGGTGGTGGTGCGGGTGCGGTCGGGGTGGCGCAGCAGGTGCACGGCCAGGCCCAGCAGCGCCACGGGCAGGGCGAGGGCGACCTCGCCGAACGTGCCGGCGGCGACGGTGTGGATGACGGCACCGGCGCGGCCGGGCAGCCCCCACCACTCGCGGGCGGCGACGACCAGGGCCAGCCCGAGCAGGGCCAGCCCGGCGCCGTCGCGGCGCAGCTCGGGGTCCAGGTCGCGCGCCCCGCTGCCGACGCGGCGGGCGGCACCGCCGACGACGTGGGCGAGGCCCAGCCAGAGCGCGGAGACGGCCCGCACCGGCCAGCTGGGGCCGCTGCGCACGGGAGCGGGCCGCTTGGCGGGGGCCCGGCCGGCGGCCGGGCGGGCGCCTGAGCCGGACGCCCGGGCGGGTGCCTTCGCGGGCGTCTTGGCAGGCGTCTTCGCGGTCCCGGCCTTGGCCACCGTCGAGGTCCCTCCCTTGGCGGTGCGCGCGGGCGTGCCCCGCGCGGCGGAGCGGGCGGCGGGCGGACGCGCACCGCTCCCCCTGGTCGCCCGCTCCGGCGCGGTGGTGCGTGCGTTGGTGCGGGGGGCCATGCGCCTCACCGTACCGAGGTGCGCGCGCTCCGGCCGGGCGGCGCGCCCGCACCGCGCGGGTGCCGGGTGCCGGGGGCGGCGACCGGCGCCGGGGGGCGCGACACGCCGCGACCCGGTGGTGACGGGCCGTGGTCTGGCCAGACTGTGCCCCGTGGCCGCCCCCTCGCCCTCCCCCACCGACGCCCCCACCACCGCCCGCGTGGTGGGGGTGGACCTGGCGCGGGCGGTGGCGATCGCGGGGATGATGGCCGCGCACGTGCTGCCGGAGGCGGCGCCGGGTCTGCCCGGCGCCCTGTACGACCTGGCGGACGGGCGCGCCTCGGGCCTGTTCGGCGTCCTGGCCGGGGTGTCGCTGGGGTTGTCGACCCGTCGCACCCCGCCCGCGGCGCGCTCGCGCACCGCGGCGCGCGCGGGGATCGCGGTGCGCGGGCTGCTGGTGGCGCTGCTGGGCCTGGCGCTGGTGAGCGCCGGCAGCCGCGTCGCGATCGTCCTCCCCTACTACGGGGTGGCGTTCCTGCTGGTCCTGCCCGCGCTGTGGTGGCCGGCGCGGCGGCTGGCGGTGCTGGCCGGGGCGTGGCTGGTCGCGGGTCCGCTGGTGGGCTTCGGGCTGCGCGGCGCGTACGGGCTGGACCCGGTGTACGAGCAGCCGACGCTCCTGGGCCTGGCGCACCCCGGGGAGCTGCTGCGCACGCTGCTGCTGACCGGCTACTACCCGGTGATCGGCTGGACGGGGTACCTGCTGCTGGGGCTGGCGGTGGCGCGGGCGGGCCTGCTCGGGGCGCCGGCCGCGCTGCGGCTGCTGGGGACCGGCGTGGTGCTGGCGGCGGGGGCGCGGGTGGTCAGCGCGCTGCTGCTGGGGCCGGGCGGGGGGCTGGCGCGGCTGGCGGAGCTGGGCGTGGCACCCGGCACGCCGTCGTGGGCGTTCCACGGCACGGTGCCCACGGCCTCGCCGTGGTTCCTGGCGGTGGCCGAGCCGCACTCGGGAACGCCGCTGGACCTGCTGCACACCTCCGGCACGGCCCTGCTGGTGCTGGGCGCCGCGCTGCTGCTGCCGGCGGCCGCGACGCGGTTCCTGCGCCCGGTGGCGGCGTTCGGGTCGATGCCGCTGTCGGTGTACACCGCTCACGTGCTGGCGCTGGCGGCGCACCCCGGTGACAGCCCGGCGCTGCTGGCCGGGCACGTGCTGGTGGGGGTGGCGCTGGCCACGGCCTGGCAGCTGACCGCCGGGCGCGGTCCCCTGGAAGGGGTGCTGTCCTCGGCGGCGCGCGGCGCGGCGGGGCTGGTGGCCCCCGCCGCGCCGCGCTGAGCGGGACGCCTCAGCCGCGACCCCACAGGTCGAGCTGCTCGACGGCGACGGGCTGCCCGCTCGCCAGGGAGGCGTTGCCGGCGATGCCCACGGCCACGGCCCGCACTCCGTCGGTGTAGTCGGCCGGGGTGCCCAGGGGGTCCTCGCCGGGGCCGACGAAGACGTCGCGCAGCAGCTTCACGTCGCCGCCGCCGTGCCCGCCCTCGCCGTTCTCGATGGGCACCTCGCGGGCGGTGCCCCAGTGCTCCTGCACCAGCAGGCGCTCGGAGACGGGCCGCTCGTCGCGCTCGTCGCGCGCCTCGGGCACGGCGCTGGGGTCCAGCCACGCCTCGGCGGTGACGGCGCCGCGCTCGACGACGGTGAGCTCGGCGCGCCCGGCGGTGCCGTTGACGGCGACGGTGTAGCCCTCCCAGGGGGCGTGGGCGTTGAGGGAGTACGACATCGACGGCCCGCCGGCGTAGTCCACGACGAGGGAGAGGTTGTCCTCGATGTCGATCTCCCCGCTGAAGACGTCCTGGTCGCGCAGGTACCCGTCGTGCTGCTCGTTGCCCAGGTACAGCTCCTGCAGCAGCTCGTCGCTGCGCAGGTCCAGCTGGAAGGGGTCGGTGGCGTCGCCGCCGGTGCCGCGCGCGGGGCGGGGGCCCAGTCCGCGGGTGGCGGCGTTCTTCGGCCCGTAGAAGCGCAGGCCGCCGCTGGCGAAGACGCGCCGGGGCTCGTCGTCGATCCACCAGTTGACGAGGTCGAAGTGGTGGGACGCCTTGTGCACGAGCAGGCCACCGGAGTTCTCCTTGCGGCGGTGCCAGCGGCGGAAGTAGTCCGCGCCGTGCTTGGTGTCCAGGACCCACTCGAAGTGCACGGAGGTGACGGTGCCGATGCCGCCGGAGGCGATGACGCGCTTGAGGGCGGTGTTGCGCGGGGAGTACCGGTAGTTGAACGTCATGACGACGGAGCGGCCGCTGCGGCGCACCGCGTCCACGATGCGCCGGGCGCCGTCCGCGTCGGTGGTCAGGGGCTTCTCGACCACGACGTCGGCACCGGCCAGCAGGGAACGGGACACGAGGTCGGCGTGGGTGTGGTCGGGTGAGGTGACCACGACGCGGTCCAGTCGCTCGTCGGCGATGACCCGTTCCAGCTCGTCGGGGTGGAAGAGCCGGGGCGCCTGCGCACCGGCGGCGACGGCGGCGTCGCGGTGGAACTGCGCGCGCCCGGGGTTGGTGTCGCCCAGGGCGACCAGCGCGGCGTCGGCGGCGTGCGCCCCCGTCATCGCGTCGACGTACATCCGGGCGCGCGAACCGCACCCCACGAGGCCGTAGCGGCGCTGAACCATCGTCTCTCCTTCGAGCACAGGTCGTGAAAGCCTTTTCCCGCTTCGAACCGTAGGCTCCGGGTCGAACGCCGTCAACGACGAGGAGCACCGGTGCCCGAGCACGCGCCCGACCCCGCCGCAGGGGTCCTGGCCCCCACCCCGCCCATGGGCTGGAACAGCTGGGACTGCTTCGGCACCACCGTGACCGAGGCCGAGGTGCTCGCCAACGCCGACCACCTGGCCGAGCACCTGCTCCCGCACGGCTGGGACACGGTCGTCGTGGACATCCAGTGGTACGAGCCGGTGACGCAGGCGGGCGGGTACCGGCCGGTGTCCGAGCCGGTGCTGGACGCGCACGGTCGGCAGCTGCCCGCCCCGAACCGCTTCCCCTCCGCGGCGGGCGGGGCCGGGTTCGCCCCGCTGGCCGCGGCCGTGCACGAGCGGGGGCTGCGCTTCGGCCTGCACGTCATGCGCGGCATCCCGCGCAGGGCCGTCGAGCTGGACCTGCCGGTGCTGGGCACGGACGCCACCGCCCGCGACATCGCCGTCCCGCAGGACGACTGCTCCTGGAACCCCGACAACGTCGGCGTCGACCTCGACCACCCCGCCGGGCAGGCCTGGTACGACGCGCAGGTCGCGCAGTTCGCCGCCTGGGGCGTGGACTACCTCAAGCTCGACGACGTCCTGCACCCATACCACGACCGCGACGTGGCCGCCTACGCCGAGGCGATCCGCCGCAGCGGGCGCCCGATCGTGCTGTCCCTGTCCCCCGGCCGGCGGCTGTCCCTGGCGCGCGCGGAGCACCTGCGCGAGCACGCGCAGGTGTGGCGGGTCAGCGACGACCTGTGGGACCGCTGGGAGGACGTGCGCGAGCAGTTCCAGCGCGCGGCCCGCTGGGCCCCCGGCCAGGCCCCGGGCGGCTGGGCGGACCTGGACATGCTGCCGCTGGGCCGCGTCGGCATCCGGGCCGAGCGCGGCGAGGACCGCCTCAGCCGCCTCACGCTCGACGAGCAGCGCACGCTGGTGACCCTGTGGTGCGTCGCCCGCTCACCGCTGATGTTCGGCGGGCACCTGCCCGACACCCCTGCGGAGACCCACGCCCTGCTGACCAACGACGCGGTGCTGGAGGTGCTGCGCGCGAGCCGGGGCAACCGGGAGGTGCTCCGGGACGAGGAGCTGGTGGTGTGGACGGCGCACCTGCCCGCGGGCACGTGCGTGGCGGTGTTCTGGCTCGGCGACGAGCCCAGCGGACCGCTGCGGCTGAGCGCCGGCGACCTGGGCGCGGACTCCGCAGCGTCGGCACGGGACCTGTGGTCGGGTCAGCAGGTGCCGCTCGACGGCGGTGCGGTGCAGCTGGAGGTGCCCGCCCACGGCACGAGGCTGCTGCTGCTGGCCACGGTCGGCTGAGGGCACCACGACCGCCGCCCGAGGGCGCGGGCCGGGCAGCGCCGCGCGCTCACACCAGCCCGTGCGCGTGCATCGCCTCCGCGACCCGGGTGAAGCCGGCGATGTTGGCGCCGACGACGAGGTCGCCGGGCGAGCCGTACTCCTCGGCGGCCTGCGCGCAGCGGTCGTGGATGTCGTGCATGATCTGCTCCAGCCGCGCCTCGGTGTGCTCGAAGGTCCAGCTGTCGCGGGAGGCGTTCTGCTGCATCTCCAGGGCGGAGGTGGCCACGCCGCCGGCGTTGGCGGCCTTGCCCGGGCCGAAGGCCGTGCCGGCCTGGCGGAACACCTCCAGCGCCCCGGGGGTCGAGGGCATGTTCGCGCCCTCGGAGACGGCGATGCAGCCGTTGCGCACCAGCAGCGCGGCCGCGTCGGCGTCGAGCTCGTTCTGGGTGGCCGAGGGGATCGCCACGTGGCAGGGCACCTCCCACACCGAGCCTTCGGGGACGTGGCGGGCGGAGGCGACGCGCTCGGCGTAGTCGCTCAGACGGCCGCGCTCCACCTCCTTGACCTGCTGCAGCACCTGCAGGTCCAGGCCGCCCTCGTCGACGAGGTACCCGCTGGAGTCGGAACAGGCGATCACCGTCGCACCCAGCTGCGTCGCCTTCTGCACGGCGTACAGGGCGACGTTCCCGGAGCCGGAGACCACGACCGTGCGCCCCTCGAGGGACGTCCCGCGGGCGGCGAGCATCTCGGAGGCGAAGAAGGTCGCGCCGTAGCCGGTCGCCTCGGTCCGCACCCGTGCGCCGCCCCAGGTCAGGCCCTTGCCGGTGAGGACGCCGGACTCGTACCGGTTGGTGATGCGCTTGTACTGGCCGAACAGGTACCCGATCTCCCGGGCCCCCACCCCGATGTCCCCGGCGGGGACGTCGGTGTGCTCCCCCAGGTGCCGGTACAGCTCCGTCATGAACGACTGGCAGAACCGCATGACCTCGGCGTCGGAACGGCCCTTGGGGTCGAAGTCGGAGCCGCCCTTGCCGCCGCCGATCGGCATGCCGGTCAGGGCGTTCTTGAAGATCTGCTCGAAGCCCAGGAACTTGACGATGCCCAGGTAGACGGAGGGGTGGAAGCGCAGCCCGCCCTTGTACGGGCCCAGGGCGGAGTTGAACTCCACGCGGAAGCCGCGGTTGATCTGCACCTCGCCCCGGTCGTCGGTCCACGGCACTCGGAAGATGATCTGGCGCTCGGGCTCGCAGATGCGCTCGATGGTCTTCAGGTCGGTGTACTCGGGGTGGCGCGCCAGTACGGGGGCCAGCGACTCGAGCACCTCCCGCACGGCCTGGTGGAACTCCTGCTCGGCGGGGTTGCGTCGGACGACGTCCTCGTAGATGTCCTCGACGGTCGAGGCTGCGCGCGTCATGGTGGTGCTTCCTCCTGCGGCTCTGCGGAACGGCGTTCGCGGGCGCGTCCGGCGGGAGGTGCCCGCGGTGCGCGGTGAGGAGCCTACGGCCGAACCCGGTTCACCCCACCACGGCGGGGGTAAGCCCCCCGCATGGCTGAGGAGGAGAACCCCGACCCGGAAGACCTGCCGAGCACCGTCGCCCGCTCGGACGCGAAGGCGCAGCGCACCTACGCCAAGACGCTCCAGCACGCCGAGGAGGAGTACGGCGACGGCCGGCGCGCCCACCAGACCGCCTACGCCGCGCTGAAGCACACGCACGAGAAGGTCGGCGACCACTGGGAGCCGAAGGACCACGCGGGCCCCTCGGACGCGCAGGCCGAGGGCGGGCGCGACACCGACCGCGAGACCGCCGGCGGGGTCGACGCGAACGCGACGAAGGAGCACCTGCTGGACGTCGCCCGCCGCCTGGACGTCCCGGGCCGCTCCTCGATGACCAAGGACGAACTGGTCGACGCCGTCCGGAAGGCGAACGACCGCGCGACGCGGAAGGCGCGCGAGGAGGGCTGACGGTGCCGGGTGCGGGTCTTCGCGCATGATCCGCCCCACGGCGGGTACCTGCTGTCCACCAGTCCCGATCGGTGGAGAGGAGGGGTCGTCGTGGGTCTGATCTCCGGCGTCCTCAAGGGCGCAGCGGTGCAGAAGATCGTCAGCAGGCTCGCGGGCGGCAAGCGCCGCTCCTGAGCGGGACGGGGGGGGGGGGGGGGGGGGGGCCCCCCCCCCCCCCCCCCCCCCCCCCCCCCCCCCCCCCCCCCCCCCCGCCCCCCCCCCCCCCCCCCCCCCCCCCCCCCCCCCCCCCCCC
>NZ_JBKBCT010000052.1:0-28338 GCF_050871525.1 Kineococcus auxinigenes
GCGCCCGGGGCGGGCCCCCCCCGCCCCCGCGCGGCCCGCCGGTCCGGGGGCGGCGCCCCGGCCCCCCCCCCCCCCCCCCCCCCCCCCCCCCCCCCCCCCCCCGGGCTCGAGGTCCTCCGGCTGCGCGGCGTCCTGCCCGTCGGCCGGTGCTCGCGCCGCCCCGGTGCCTCCCGGGACGCCGGTGTCCTCGACGGCCTCGCCCGGCTCTTCGGTCGGCTCTTCGGCCGGCACCGCTCCCGTCGGCGCGTCCACCGCGTCGTCCAGCGCGGGAGCGTCCGTGCCCGCGTCGTCCGCGAGCTCCTCGGGCGGGTCCGCGACGACCTCACCGGGCTCCCGCTCCGCGCTGCGCACCCCCGCGGGCCGCGGGGGCGGCAGCACCGTGCGGTCCTCGTGCTCCAGGGGCGCGGACGCCGCCGGGTGCGCGGGCGGGGGATCGGCCAGCAGGGCGTCCACCCGGGGCGCCGCCTCACCGGACTCCGCCGCGGGCTGGGGCTCGCCGCGCACGCCGCGCTGGGCGTCCAGGGCGTCCAGCAGCCCGGGGGCCACCTCGCCGGGCCCGGGGCGCTGGGAGCGGCCGCCCCGCTCGGCGGTGCGCACCCCGCCGTCGGCCTCGACGTCGTACACCCGCTCGGCGCCGGTGCGGGGGACCTCGCCGGCCACGCTCACCAGCCGGCGCGCGGGCAGCGGGCCGGCGTCGGGGGGCTCCTCCTCGCTCAGCCAGCGGGCCTCGTCGTCGGTGGCGGTCAGCGCCCGCGACGCGGGGTCGAAGGACCAGCGGGCCAGGCGGCCGCGCCCGCCGGCGACGAACTCCACCTGCACCGTCCAGTCGCCGTCCTCCTCCCGCCAGGCGTCCCACCGGGCGCCCTCGGGGTCCACCGCGCGGGCGCTGAGCCGGGTGACCACCAGCTCCTCCAGGCTGCCGTTGCCGCCCGAGCGCCCGTAGGCGGTGCGCCGGGCCAGGCCGGCGACGTGCGCCCGCTCGGCCAGCACCGGGCCCTCGTAGCGGCGCACCCGGTCCAGGGGCAGGCCACCGGACTCGGCGACCTCCTCGGCGGACTCCCCGGCCCGGATGCGGGCCTGGATGTCGCGCGGGCGCAGCTGGGACTCCATCTGGATCTGCAGCTGCCCCAGGCGGGCGCGGTCGCGGCGCACCGCGGCCCGCAGGGCCTCGTCCACCCGCAGCCGGTAGCGCGCTCCGTCGGCGGCGACGAGCACCACGTGCTCGCCGTCGTCGTGGACCCCGACGAGCCTCAGGTCCTGCATGAGGGCGTCCTCCCAGCGGTGTGGTCTGCGGCGTCGCGACCGGACGGGCCGGGCGCTGCACGCACTCTGCCACCTGGGCCGCGTCCCGTTCACCTGACGGCACCACCGGTGCTCACCGTGCGCCCGTGCGCCGCGACCGCGCGCCACCGCCGGGGGCGCCGTCGCGCGGTGCGCCCCACCCCCGGCGGGCGGGCCCGCCGGGGGCGGGGATGATGGGCCGGTGAGCGCTGCGACATCCTCCGCGCGTCCGTACGACGCCGTCCTCCTGCTGTCCTTCGGGGGCCCGGAGGGCCCCGAGGACGTCATGCCGTTCCTCGAGAACGTCACCCGCGGGCGCGGCATCCCGCGCGAGCGGCTCGAGGCCGTGGCCGAGCACTACCTGCACTTCGGCGGCAAGAGCCCCATCAACGACCAGAACCGCGCCCTGCTCGCGCAGCTGCGCACCGAGCTGGACTCCCGCGGGCTGACGGACCTGCCGCTGCTGTGGGGCAACCGCAACTGGGAGCCGTACGCCACCGACGTGCTGCGCGAGGCGCACGAGGCGGGGGCGCGCCGGGTCCTGGCCGTCTTCACCAGCGCGTACTCCTCCTACTCCAGCTGCCGCCAGTACCGCGAGGACCTGGCCCGCACCGCGCAGGTCCTGGCGGACGAGGGGCGCGAGGTCGAGTTCGACAAGATCCGCCACTACTTCAACCACCCGGCGTTCACCGAGGTCAACGCGCAGGCCGTCGTCGAGGCCCTGGGCTCGGTGCCGGCGGGTTCGCGGGTGGTGTTCGTCACCCACTCGATCCCCGACGCCATGAACGACGTCTCGGGCCGCGACGGCGGCGCCTACGTGCGCCAGCACCTCGACGTGGCCGCCGAGGTCGCCCGTCGCGCGGGCGCCGCGCGCGGCGAGGAGGTCGCCTGGGACCTGGCGTACTGCTCGCGCTCGGGGCCGCCCAGCCAGCCGTGGCTGGAGCCGGACGTCAACGACCACCTGCGCGCGCTGCGCGAGCAGGGCGTGCCCGGCGTGGTCGTGGCGCCCATCGGCTTCGTCAGCGACCACATGGAGGTCAAGTTCGACCTCGACACCGAGGCCGCCGAGACCGCCGGGGAGATCGGCCTGCCGTTCGCGCGGGCCGCCACGGTGGGTGCCCACGCCGCGTTCGTCGCCGGTCTGGTCGACCTCGTCCAGGAGCGGGCGGCCCAGGCGCGCGGGGAGCGGCCGGAGCAGCCCGCGACCGGGGCCCTGGGGCCCTCGCACACCGTCTGCCCCGTGGACTGCTGCCGCAACCTGCGCGCCGACCTGCCCGCGGCCACGGGTGAGGACTACCGCGCCCCGGCGCCGGCGTGAGCGACGGCGCCGGGCCGCTGCCGGGGGCCGAGGAGGTCGCCGGGCTGCGGCGGGTGGCCGTCGAGGCCGCCGCCGCGGCGGGCGAGCTGGTGCGCACCGGGCGCCCCGACCGGGTGGAGGTGGCGGCCACCAAGTCCACCCCCACGGACGTGGTGACGGCCATGGACACCGCCTCCGAGCGGTTGCTGCGCGAGGTCCTGGGACGCGCGCGCCCGCAGGACGGCTTCCTCGGCGAGGAGGGCGGGCACCACCCGGGAACCTCCGGGCTGACCTGGGTGGTCGACCCCGTGGACGGCACCGTGAACTACCTGTACGGGCTGCGCGCCTACGCCGTCAGCGTCGCCTGCGTCGTCGACCCCGGGCGGGGCGTGCAGCGCCCCGAGCCCTCCACCTGGACCGTGCTGGCCGGCTGCGTGCACGACCCCACCGCCGGCGAGGTGTGGAGCGCCGCCCTGGGGCAGGGCGCGAGCCTGCGCGAGCACGAGCGCGAGCGGGTGCTGCGCGTGCCGGGGGAGGTGGCGCTGGACCGGGCGCTGGTGGGCACCGGGTTCGGCTACGACCCGGTGCGCCGCGCCGAGCAGGCCGCGGTGCTGGCCCGCCTGCTGCCGCGGGTGCGGGACGTGCGGCGCGTCGGCAGCGCCGCGCTGGACCTGTGCTGGGTGGGGGCGGGCCGCCTGGACGCCTACTACGAGCGCGGGCTGAAGCCGTGGGACATGGCCGCCGGCGCGCTGGTGGCGAGCGAGGCGGGGGCCCTGGTCACCGGCTTCGACGGCGGCCCCGCCGGAGCGGACGGTGTGCTCGCGGCGCCCGGTGCCCTGCACGCCGCCCTGCGCGCGGAGCTCGGCGGCTGACACGGCCGCGGACGCCGCAGGGGCCGTGCCCCCGTCCCGGGCGGGGACGGGGGCACGGCCCCTGCGGTCACGTGCTCAGGCGGGCGTGCAGCTGGTCCGCGGAGCGGGGACGGTGAGGTCGATCACGCGGTCGGGAGCTGCGGCGGGTCGCTCGCCGGACTGCTCGGCCAGGTAGGCCACGGTGTCGGGCAGGGCGACGTCGTGGGCGGCGGCCAGGTCGACCAGGCCCTCGAGCTCACCGCGGTGCGCGGCGGCGAGCTCCTCCTCGCCGGCGGCGGTGGCGGACTCGATGGTGGCGCGCGTCTGCTGGACGCGCTCGGACAGGCCCGCCACGAAGGCGGGTGGGGCGCAGCGGGCGGTCTCGCCGTCGGGGACGGACGTCGTCGTCTCGCTGGGACGCGGATCCTGCGCGGACACGGCACCTCCTGGGAGCTCTGGGCGCCCGGCGGCCGCACGGCGCGAGAGCGCGGGCTGGCCCGCCGGTCGGCGGGGACGGCCGCACACTACGGGCCGTCGGAGTCCGCTCCAACTCCTCCGGTGTCGTTGTGGACCGCGGGAGGCCCGCCGCGGCGGCGCGCTCAGCCGCCCAGCCCCCGCGCGACTGCCCTGAGTGGCCGTCGGCGACGCGCCGTGACCCACCCCGGTTCGTGGTGCGCGCTGCGGTAGGTCATGATGCGTGCTCGCCTGCTCGAGGAGGGCACCGTGGAGCGGGTGCCGGGGGCGCGGGCATCATTCGGGGCCGTGCTGCGTTGAGCCGGCCGCAGGACCACAGGACACGGAGTGAGGCAGGGTCATGGCGACCGACTACGACGCACCGCGCAAGAACGACGACGAGCTCAACGAGGACTCCATCGAGGAGCTGAAGGCCCGGCGCACGGACAAGAGCTCGGGCACCGTCGACGAGGACGAGACGGAGGCCGCGGAGGGGTTCGAGCTGCCCGGCGCGGACCTGTCCAACGAGGAGCTGTCGGTGCGGGTCCTCCCGCGCCAGCAGGACGAGTTCACGTGCACCAGCTGCTTCCTGGTGGTGCACCGCAGCCAGCTGCACGACACCGGCGACGGCCGCGTCGTGTGCAACGACTGCGCCGCCTGAGGGTGGCGGTGGCCCTCAGCGGCCGCGGGTGATCGCGTCCGCGAGCTGCTGGGGGTGGCGGGTGGAGACCACCCAGTAGGGGGTCGGGTCGGCCGGGTCGTCCAGGTGGACGCGCACGGCCCCCGGCACCCAGGAGCGGATCGCCAGGTGCGCCCGGGCGTCCAGCTGCGGGCCCAGCGCGGCGCGCCGCTGCGCGGGGGGGATCACCTCGACCTCGCGCACCAGCTCCAGCGGCACCCGCGCCCGGCCGGCGCGCAGCTGCCCGCCGGCGACCTCCACCGTGGAGGACATGCTCAGGAGCACGGCCACGGCCAGCGCCGCGCCCAGCAGGCCACCGGCCAGCGCCCCGCCGCCGCCCAGGACCGGCAGGGCGATGAGCGCTCCGCCGGCGACCGCGGGCAGCCACGACAGCCACGTCGTCGGCGCAGGCCACCAGCGCTCGCGCCACACCGCCGTCCCCCCGGTGCCCGGGGTGCCCGGGGTGCCCGGTCCTGCCGGCTCGCCACCGGCCCGTGCGGGGGGGCGGTGACCGGGGGTGCTGCTCACGCCGTCAGCGTCTCACGCGCCCGCGCCACCCGGTGCCCGGCGCCGTGCGGGGGTGGCCGGTAGGGTCCACGCCCGTGAGCCACGTCGCAGCAGCCGAGCCCGGGACCGCCCTCGAGGTGGCGACGGTGCTGGCCGACCCCGCCGCGCTGCCCACCTACGCGCACCCCGGTGACGCGGGCGCCGACCTGACCACCCGCGTCGACGTCGTCGTCGGCCCGGGGGAGCGGGTGACGGTGCCGACCGGTGTCTCCGTCGCGCTGCCGGAGGGGTACGCGGCCTTCGTCGTGCCGCGCTCGGGCCTGGCGGCGCGCCGGGGCCTGACCACCCTGAACGCCCCCGGCACCGTCGACGCCGGCTACCGCGGGGAGATCCGCGTCACGCTGCACAACACCGACCTGCGCGAGGCCGTCGAGCTGCGCGCCGGCGACCGGGTGGCCCAGCTGGTCGTGCAGCGCGTGGAGCGGGTGCGCTTCGTGCCCGTGCGCGAGCTGCCGGCGTCCGCGCGCGGGGAGGGCGGGCACGGGTCGACGGGCGGCTCGCAGGCGCTGACGGGCGCGCACCAGCACACAGACCAGGGCACCACCACCGGGGAGGGACGACCGTGAGCCTGTTCCGCCGCAAGCGCGCGAAGGACGACGAGGGCACGAGCACCACCGAGGGCACCACCGAGGGCGCGAACCCCGCCGGGGCGGGCGTCACCGGGAGCGAGGAGGCCGCCGGTGCGGGCGCTGCCGAGGCGAGCACCACCGCGGACGCCGGTGCGGCCGGGGCCGCCGAGCCGGTCGTGGCGCCGGACCGCTCCCGCGGCCCCTTCGACTCCTCCGAGGTGCCGGCCGAGGACGGCCGCCTGCCGCTGGGCGGGCTGCGGCTGGCCGGGCGGGAGGGCATGGAGCTGCGCTTCGAGGTGGAGGAGGCCAGCCAGCGCGTGATCGCCGTCACCGTGGCCGTCGCGGGCTCCGCCGTGCAGCTGCAGGTCTTCGCCGCTCCCCGCTCCGCGGGCGTGTGGGACGAGATCCGCGCCGAGATCGCCGCGGCCGTGGCCGCCCAGGGCGGCACGGTCGAGGAGCGCACGGGTCCCTTCGGCGCCGAGCTGCTCTCGCGGTTGCCGGTGCGCACCGGCGACGGGCGCACCGCCCACCAGCCGACCCGCTTCGTGGGCGTGGACGGGCCCCGCTGGTTCCTGCGGGCCGTCTTCTCCGGAGCGGCGGCCCACGACGCGCAGGCCGCCCGGCCGCTGGAGGACGTCGTGCGCGACGTCGTCGTGGTGCGCGGTCCCGACGCCATGGCCCCGCGCGAGCTGATCCCCCTGGCGCTGCCCAAGGCCCGCCCCCAGCCGGCCGCGGCCCCCGGGGAGCCGGCCGGTGGGGACGGTGCGCAGGACGGCGCGGTGGACGGCCCCGACGACCTGAACCCGTTCGAGCGCGGCCCCGAGATCACCGAGGTGCGCTGACCCGTCGGTGACCCGGGTGGCCGGGGCGGCCACCCGGGTGGTCGGGGCGCGCCGGGTCACGGGGCGCCCGCGGGGGTCCTACGCTGTTCCCCGTGTCGAAGTCGTCGGTGCTGAGCACGCCCCTGTGGCGGCGCGCGCTGCAGCGTTTCACCGCTTCCGAGTCGGACCTGGCGGCCGAGGAGGCCCAGCAGGAGGCCGTGCGCCAGGGCGGGACGCCCTGCCGGGCGATCCCCAACCGCACACGGGCCTGCGTGTGCGGGACCCTGCGCTCGGTCACCCTGCGCCCGCGCGGCGGTGTGCAGACCCTGGAGGCCGAGCTGTTCGACGGCACCGGGTCGGTGTCGCTGGTGTGGCTGGGCCGGCGCAGCATCGCCGGAGTCGAACCCGGGCGCCGCGTCAAGGCGCGCGGCCTGGTCGCCGACGACGACGGCCAGCGGGTCATCTTCAACCCCGGGTACGAGCTGCTGTGCTCAGAGAGCCCGTGACGCCCGCTCCCGGCCCGGGCCGCGGCCCTGGCCCCGACGCGGCTCCGGCGACCGTGGAGGAGCTCGTGCGCCGGCGGTTGTCGGTCGCCCTGGGCGGGTGGCGGGGGATGCTCGACTCCGCGGCCCCCGCGCTGGCCTTCCTGATCGGCTGGATCGCCACCTCGGACGTGCTGGTCTCCGTCGGCGCCTCGGTGGCCGTGCTGCTGGTGGCGCTGGTCGCGCGGATCGCGCGGCGCGAGACCGTCCAGCACGCCGTCGGGGGGATCCTGACCACCGCCGTCGCCGCGTTCATCGCCTCGCGCACCGGCCGCGCCGAGGACGTGTTCCTGCCGGGGATCCTCCTCAACGCCGCTCTCGCGGTCGTCTTCGCCGCCTCCATGGCGGCGCGCTGGCCGGTGGTCGGCTTCCTCGTGGGAGCGGTCACCGAGGACCCCGCGGGCTGGCGCCGCGACCGAGGCGTGGTCGCGCTGTGCCAGAAGCTCACCGGCCTGCTCCTGGCGGGCTACCTGGTGCGCGTGGCGGTGCAGCTGCCGCTGTACCTGGCGGGGGAGACGACCGCGCTGGCGGTGAGCAAGCTGGTGCTGGGCTGGCCCCTGCTGGTGCTGGGGGTGCTCGTCGCCGGTGCGCTGCTGCTGCGCGGGCGCACTCCCCTGCAGCCGGAGGACCGGGCGGTCCCGCGCACCTAGCCCGGCGCGGCACCACCGGGGCGCTACGGGGCGCCGAGCAGCGAGCGCAGCTCCGCCTCCGCGTCCGGGACGCTGAGGAACATCAGGTGGTCCCCGGCCTCGAGCACGTCGTCGGGCGTGGGCGCGATCGGCCGGTCGCCGCGGACGATGGCGACGAGGACGGCGTCCGCCGGCAGCGGCAGCCCGCCCACGGTGCGCCCCACCACGGGGCTGGCGGGGTCCAGGGTGTACTCGGCCATCGAGGTGCTGCTCTGCTGGAAGGTGAACAGGCGCACCAGTTCGCCGACGCTGACGGCCTCCTCGACCAGCGCCGTCATCAGGCGCGGCGTGGACACGGCGACGTCCACGCCCCACGCCTCGTCGAACAGCCACTCGTTCTTGGGGTTGTTCACCCGGGCCACGGTGCGCGGCACGCCGTACTCGGTCTTGGCCAGCAGCGAGACCACGAGGTTGGCCTTGTCGTCGCCGGTGGCGGCGACCACGACGTCGCAGTCGGTCAGCTCCGCCTCGTCCAGGCTGGAGATCTCGCAGGCGTCGGCCAGCAGCCACTGCGCGTCGGGGACGCTGGAGATCTTCATGGCGGCGGGGGAGCGGTCCACCAGCAGCACGCGGTGCGAGTTGGCCAGCAGCTCGCGGGCGATGGAGCGCCCGACGATGCCGGCGCCGGCGATGACGACGCGCATCAGGCTCCCTCCTCCGGGGCGGCGGCGAGCACGGCGGTGGCCGCGGCGGTGCGCTCCTCGGCGACGACGACGTGCACGAGGTCGCCCTCCTGGTGGACCATGCCGCGCACGGGCACGACGCCCTGGCCCAGGCGGGTCACGTACGCCACGCGCACGCCGGCGGCCGCTTCGAGGGTGTGCAGGGGCCTGCCGATCCACGCCTCGTGCACGGGTGCCTCCACCATGACGACGTGCCCGCTGGCGTCGCGGAACTCGCTGAGGGCGCCCTCGGGCACCAGCCGGCGCAGGACCTGGTCGGCGGTCCAGCGCACCGTGGCGATGGTGGGGATGCCCAGCCGCTGGTACACCTCGGCCCGGCCGGGGTCGTAGATGCGCGCGACGACGGTCTCCACGTCGAACTTCTCCCGCGCCACGCGAGCCGCGAGGATGTTGGAGTTGTCGCCGGAGGAGACGGCGGCGAAGGCGTCGGCCTGGTGGATGCCGGCCTCCACGAGGGTGTCGTGGTCGAAGCCCACGCCGGTGATGCGCCGTCCGTTGAACGAGGCGCCCAGCCTGCGGAAGGCGTCGGCGTCCTGGTCGACCACGGCCACGCTGTGACCGCGGTGCTCCACGGTGAGGGCCAGGGTGGAGCCGACACGGCCACACCCCATGATCACGAAGTGCACGACCCCTCCGGTGCGTCCTGTGCGGGCGGGAGCGTCGGCGTCTCCGGCTCTCTCCCCGGGCGGCGACGCTACCGCCTCGGGACGGCGCCCGCTCCCGTGCCCGGCCCACCCTCCCCGTCCGCGCCGTGCTCGCCGGGGCCGCGGCGGGCATACCATCGGCGGACGTGCCTTCTGTGACGGACGCGGTCAAGCGCGTGCTCGTCGGCCGGCCGTTCCGCAGCGAGCGCCTGTCCGAGACCCTGCTGCGCAAGCGCGTCGCGCTGCCGGTCTTCGCCTCCGACGCCCTCAGCTCGGTGGCCTACGCCCCGGACGAGATCTTCCTGACCCTGTCGATCGCGGGGATCGCCGCCTACTCGATCTCCCCGTGGGTGGGGGCGGCGGTGGTCGTGGTGATGCTCGTCGTGGTCGCCTCCTACCGGCAGAACGTGCACGCCTACCCGTCCGGGGGCGGTGACTACGAGGTCGCCACGGTCAACCTGGGCCCGGGCGCGGGCCTGACGGTGGGCAGCGCGCTGCTGGTGGACTACGTCCTGACGGTGGCGGTGTCGATCTCCTCCGGCGCGCAGTACGCGGCCACCGCCATCCCCGTCCTGCGGGGGCACGAGGCCCTGCTGGCCAGCGCGCTGGTGCTGCTGCTCATGACGGTGAACCTGCGGGGCATCCGCGAGAGCGGCACGGCGTTCGCCGTGCCGACGTACATCTTCATGTTCTCGATCATCGGCATGGCCCTGTGGGGCTTCGGGCGCGCCGTGTTCGGGGAACTGCCGCAGGCGCCCAGCGCCGGCCTGGAGCTGACGGCCGAGCACGACATCTCCGGCGGGCTGACGAGCCTGGCGGGGGCGTTCCTGATCCTGCGGGCGTTCTCCTCCGGCGCCGCGGCGCTGACGGGCGTGGAGGCCATCAGCAACGGCGTGCCCGCCTTCCGCAAGCCCAAGAGCCGCAACGCGGCGACGACGCTGCTGCTGCTGGGCACCATCAGCGTCAGCATGCTGGTGAGCATCATCGCGCTGACGAACATGACGCACGTGCGCTTCGCGGAGGACCCCGCCACCCAGCTGCTGCGCGACGGGGTGCCGGTGGGCGAGGACTACGTCCAGGACCCGATCATCGGCCAGCTCGCCGCGACGATCTTCGACCACTTCACGATCGCGTTCTACCTGGTGACCGCCGCCACCGGCGTCATCCTGGTGCTGGCCGCCAACACCGCGTTCAACGGCTTCCCCGTGCTGGCCTCGATCCTGGCGCGCGACGGGTACCTGCCCAAGCAGCTGCACACCCGCGGCGACCGCCTGGCCTTCTCCAACGGCATCATCGCCCTGGCCGGTGCGGCGATCGTCCTGATCATCGCCTTCGACGCGCAGGTCACCCGGCTCATCCAGCTGTACGTCGTGGGCGTCTTCGTCTCCTTCACCATGAGCCAGACCGGCATGGTCCGGCACTGGACGCGGCACCTGCGCACCGAGACCGACCCGGCCGCCCGGGGGCGGATGAAGCGCTCGCGGGTCATCAACGCGATCGGCCTGGCCCTGACCGGGCTGGTGCTGGTGATCGTCCTGCTGACGAAGTTCACGCAGGGTGCCTGGATCGCGATCCTCGCCATGGTGGTGCTCTTCGCCAACATGAGGCTGATCCGGCGCCACTACACCTCGGTGTCCCGAGAGCTGGAGATCGTCGAGGGCGCCGGCGCGAAGGCGCTGCCCACGGGCGTGCGCAGCGTGGTGCTGGTCTCCAAGCTGCACAAGCCGACGCTGCGGGCGCTGGCGTTCGCGCGGGCGGCGCGGCCCACCGACCTGCAGGCGGTGACGGTGGCGGTGGACCCGGAGGAGACCGCGGCGCTGCGGGCGCGCTGGGACGCGCTGGGGCTGCCGATCCCGCTGACCGTGCTGGACTCCCCGTACCGGGAGGTCACCCGGCCCGTCATCGAGCACGTCAAGGCGCTGCGCGCGCGCCACCCCCGCGACCTGGTCACGGTGTACGTGCCCGAGTACGTCGTGGGGCACTGGTGGGAGACGCTTCTGCACAACCAGTCGGCGCTGCGCCTGCGGGCGCGGCTGAGGTACACCCCGGGAGTGATGGTGGCGAGCGTGCCGTGGCAGCTGAGCAGTTCGGAAGGCATGGAGGAGCGCGTGGAACGGGCGGCGCCGGGGCTGGTGCGCCGCGGGACGTTCGGCCCGGCCCCGGCCGGTGCCGACGCCCCCGTCGCCGACCCGAGGGGTCCGGGCGGTCCCGCGGGGGACGCCGGCGGCCGGCGCGAGGGGGCCCGGTGAGCCGCCCCGCGCGCGCCGCGGCCCCGGGTGCGGGCCGCGGCCGGCGCACCCGCGAAGCGCCCGAGCGGGGCGCGGACCGCACCGGCGCGGAGTTCGAGGTGGAGGTGGGCCCGGTCGCGCACGGCGGGCACTGCGTGGCCCGCCACGAGGGCAGGGTCGTGTTCGTGCGCCACGCCCTGCCGGGGGAGCGGGTGCTGGCCCGGGTCACCGAGGGCTCGGACGGCTCGCGCTTCTGGCGCGCCGACGCCGTGCGGGTGCTGCGCGCCGACCCCGACCGCGTCGAGCCGCCCTGCCCGGTGGCGAAGCCGGGGCTGTGCGGGGGGTGCGACTTCCAGCACGCGGCGCTGCCGCGGCAGCGGGCGCTGAAGGCCGAGGTCGTGGCGGAGCAGCTGCGGCACCTGGCGGGCCTGGACGTGCCGGTGCGGGTGGAGGAGGTGCCGCTGCCGCAGGGCGCGCCGGCCCCGGAGCACCCGGGTCTGCGCTGGCGCACCCGCACCCAGTTCGCCGTCGACGCCGAGGGCCGCACGGGGCTGCGCGGGCACCGCTCGCACGACGTGGTGCCGCTGCGGGACTGCCCGATCTCCACCCGCGCGGTCGCCGGCAGCGGTGTGCTGGACCAGCGGTTCGGCAACGTCGAGACCGTGGAGGTGGCGGCGGGCTCGGACGGCGGCGACCCGCTGGTCGTGGTGACGCCGAGCGAGGGCGCCCGCGCGCACCTGCCGAAGCTGCCCGGGGCCTCCGTGGCGGTGCGCACCCCCGAGGGCGTGCACCGCGTCAGCGGGCGCACCTGGGTGGGTGAGCGGGTGCCGGTGCGCGGGCGCGAACTGGCGTTCCGGGTGAGCGGTGCCGGCTTCTGGCAGGTGCACGCCGGAGCGGGCGCCGCGCTGACGGAGGCGGTCCTGCAGGCGCTGGAGCCGCGCCCGGGGGAGCGCGCGGTGGACCTGTACGCCGGCGCGGGGCTGTTCACCGCCGTCCTGGCGGACGCGGTGGGCGCGGACGGCTCGGTGCTGGCGGTGGAGGGCGAGGCGCGCGCCGTGCGCGACGCCCGGCGTTCCCTGCACGGTGCGGAGCAGGTGGAGCTGTGGGAGGGCCGCGTCGAGGAGGCGCTGGCCGACCCGGAGCTGGCGGGTCCCGGCGTGGACCTCGTCGTGCTGGACCCGCCGCGCTCGGGCGCCGGGCGCGAGGCGGTGCGGGGCATCGCGGCGCTGCGGCCGCGGGCGGTGGCGTACGTGGCGTGCGACCCCGCGGCCCTGGCGCGCGACCTGGCGGTCTTCGCCGAGCACGGGTACGCCCTGGAAGGGCTGCGCGCCTTCGACCTCTTCCCCATGACGCACCACGTGGAGTGCGTGGCCCGGCTGGTGCCCACGAGCTGAACCGCCGCCTGAGCCGCTGCCGGCGCACGGCGTGCCGGTGCCTGCGGGCCGGGAGGCGCAGTGGTATCTTGACGTCGAGATAAATGGTCGGCGAACACGGTGGGCCGCCGCCCCGGCGGGCCGGGAGCGGTGGCAGCATCGGGCGCGACGCGCACGACCCGCGACGACGGTGAAGCGGACGACGAGTGAGGAGCTCACGGTGAGCAGCCAGAACAGCTTCCAAGCCAAGGCTACCCTAACAGCAGCCGGCACGGAGTACACGATCTTCCGCCTCGCGGCGGTCGAGGGGGCCGACAAGCTCCCCTTCAGCCTCAAGGTGCTGCTGGAGAACCTGCTGCGCACCGAGGACGGCGCGAACATCACCGCCGACCACATCCGCGCCCTCGCCGGCTGGGACGCCGACGCCGAGCCGGACACCGAGATCCAGTTCACGCCCGCCCGCGTGCTCATGCAGGACTTCACCGGCGTGCCCTGCATCGTCGACCTCGCCACCATGCGCGAAGCCGTGGGCGCCCTCGGCGGCGACCCCACGAAGATCAACCCGCTGTCGCCGGCCGAGATGGTCATCGACCACTCCGTCATCATCGACGTCTTCGGCCGCCCGGACGCCTTCGAGCAGAACGTCGAGCTCGAGTACGGCCGCAACCGCGAGCGCTACCAGTTCCTGCGCTGGGGCCAGACCGCCTTCGACGACTTCCGGGTCGTCCCGCCGGGCACCGGCATCGTCCACCAGGTGAACATCGAGCACCTGGCCCGCGTGGTGTTCCCCCGCGAGGTGGACGGCGAGCTGCAGGCCTACCCCGACACCCTCGTCGGCACCGACTCGCACACCACGATGGTCAACGGCCTGGGCGTGCTCGGCTGGGGCGTCGGCGGCATCGAGGCCGAGGCCGCCATGCTCGGCCAGCCGGTGTCGATGCTCATCCCGCGCGTGGTGGGCTTCAAGCTGTCCGGTTCCATCCCGGCCGGTGCCACCGCCACCGACGTCGTGCTGACGATCACCGAGATGCTGCGCGAGCACGGCGTGGTGGGCAAGTTCGTGGAGTTCTACGGCGAGGGCGTCGGCGCGGTGCCGCTGGCCAACCGCGCCACCATCGGCAACATGAGCCCCGAGTTCGGCTCCACCGCGGCGATCTTCCCGATCGACGACGTCACCCTGGACTACCTGCGCCTGACCGGCCGCAGCGACGAGCAGGTCGCCCTCGTCGAGGCGTACACCAAGGAGCAGGGCCTCTGGCACGACCCCTCCCGCGAGGCGAAGTACTCCGAGTACATCGAGCTGGACCTGTCCACCGTGGTCCCCAGCATCGCCGGACCGAAGCGCCCGCAGGACCGCATCGAGCTGACCGGCGCCAAGGAGGCGTTCCGCGCCGCCCTGGGCGACTACGTCAGCGACGACGTCCCCGCCGACGCGCCCTCGTCCGCGATGAGCGGCACCATCGACGACACCGCCACCGCCACGCAGGACGAGGCCAGCGCGGAGAGCTTCCCCGCCTCCGACCCGCCGGCCGCCTCCGCCAGCGACGGCAGCGACGCCCCGGCGGACCCGGGCAGCGCCGCCGGGCGGCCGTCGCGGAAGGTCGCCGTCACCATGGCCGACGGCACCGCCACCGAGATCGACCACGGGGCGGTCGCCATCGCCTCGATCACCAGCTGCACCAACACCTCCAACCCGTCGGTCATGATCGCCGCGGCGCTGCTGGCGAAGAACGCCGTGGAGAGGGGCCTGACCCGCAAGCCGTGGGTGAAGACGTCCCTGGCCCCCGGTTCCAAGGTCGTCACCGACTACTACGAGAAGTCGGGGCTGACCCCGTACCTGGAGAAGCTGGGCTTCCACCTCGTCGGGTACGGGTGCGCCACCTGCATCGGGAACTCCGGCCCGCTGCCGGAGGAGATCTCCGCGGCGATCCAGGAGAACGACCTCGCGGTGACCGCGGTCCTGTCCGGCAACCGCAACTTCGAGGGCCGGATCAACCCGGACGTGAAGATGAACTACCTCGCGTCCCCGCCGCTGGTCATCGCCTACGCGATCGCCGGCACCATGGACTGGGACGTCGAGAGCGACCCGATCGGCCAGGACGAGGCGGGGAACGACGTGTTCCTGCGCGACATCTGGCCCGACGCCGCCGAGGTCGAGCGGGTCATCGGTGAGGCCATCAGCAAGGACATGTTCGTCAAGGACTACGCGGACGTCTTCGCCGGTGACGAGCGCTGGCAGGGCCTGTCGACCCCCGAGGGCGACACCTTCGCGTGGGACGCGGAGTCCACCTACGTGCGCAAGCCCCCGTACTTCGAGGGCATGCAGGCCGAGCCGTCCCCGGTGACCGACATCTCCGGCGCGCGGGTCCTGGCGCTGCTGGGCGACTCGGTGACCACCGACCACATCTCGCCCGCCGGGTCCATCAAGCCCGACAGCCCCGCCGGCACGTACCTGTCCGAGCACGGCGTGGAGCGCAAGGACTTCAACTCGTACGGCTCGCGCCGCGGCAACCACGAGGTGATGATCCGCGGCACCTTCGCGAACATCCGGCTGAAGAACCTGCTGCTGGACGGCGTCTCGGGCGGCTTCACCCGCGACTTCACCCGCGGCGGCGAGCAGACGTCGATCTACGACGCGGCGCAGCACTACGCCGAGCAGGGCACCCCGCTGGTGGTGCTGGGCGGCAAGGAGTACGGCTCCGGCTCCTCGCGCGACTGGGCGGCCAAGGGCACCGCGCTGCTGGGTGTGCGGGCCGTCATCACCGAGAGCTTCGAGCGCATCCACCGCTCGAACCTCATCGGCATGGGCGTCGTGCCGCTGCAGTTCCCGGCGGGTCAGAGCGCGAACTCCCTCGGCCTGGACGGCACCGAGACGTTCGACATCGCCGGCCTGACCGAGCTGAACTCCGGGACCACCCCGCGCACCGTGAAGGTGACCGCGACGAAGGAGGACGGCTCCACCGTGGAGTTCGACGCCGTCGTGCGCATCGACACCCCCGGTGAGGCGGACTACTACCGCAACGGCGGCATCCTGCAGTACGTGCTGCGTTCGCTGACGAACGCCTGACGCTCCGGCGTCTCGACGGGCGGTCACCCCACCGGGGTGGCCGCCCGTCGGCGTTCCCGGACGGCCGGCCCCCGCCGTGCGCGCACGGTGGCGACCTCACCCGGGCGGGTGCACCCGAGGGGTCAACTCGGGGGCGCTGCGTGCCGATGGGGATCGTGGTGCGGCACCGACCGGGTGCCGCCCTCGAGAACGGGGCGACGCGTGTTCGACGAGGTGTGGCGCAGCCAGGGCGAGGACGTCGCCCCCGGGGTGGCCGCCGCCCTCCTGCACCTGGCCGCCGCCGGCGACCAGCCCGTCCTCGTCGTCTCCCGCCCCCGCCCGCCCGAGGCGCCCGAACGGCCCCGCGTGCGCTGGGCCAACGCCACCCTCGCCGCCCTGCTGGGCCTCGCCCCGGGCGACCTGGTGGACCTGGCCGTGGGCCGGGTCCTGCGCGGCGCCGACGCCCCCGGTGCGCTGGTGCGCGAGCGCTGCACCCGCTTCGCCGTCGAGGCCGTCACCGCCTCCGGCGAGGCGCGCGCCACCGAGGTGGCCGCCTGGCCGGTGCCCGAACGGGTCAGCGGCTTCGGCGCGGTCTCCGAGCGCCTGCACGTCGGAGCGGCGCTGGCCGCCGAGGACCACTGGGTGCTGCAGCTCGTCAGCCCCGACGACGAGCGTTCCCGCGCGGCGCTGCGCGCGGCCGAGGAGCGCTTCGCCACCCTCGCGCAGGACTCCCCGGTGCCCACCCTCGTCTCCGACGTGGGCGCGCGCCTGTCCCGCGTGAACGACGCCTTCGCCGCGCTGCTGGGCGTCCCGGCGCCTCAGCTGTGCGGCACCGGCTGGCTCGCGCACGTCCTGGACGACGAGCGCGCCCGCCTCGCCCAGGCCGTCGCCGACGTCCTCGCCGGGGAGCGCGTCACCTTCGACACCCGGCTGCGCACCGCCGCCGGCCTGGTCCGCTGGGTCACGGTGCGGCTGGCGCCCAGCCGCACCCCCGGGTACGGCGCCGGTTTCGTCGGCACCGTCGAGGACGTCACCGACCGGCGCGCCCGGGAGAACCGGCTGGCCTACCAGGCCCAGCACGACCTGCTGACGGGGCTGCCGAACCGCCTGGCGCTGCTGGAGCACCTGGGTGAGCTGCTGCCCGACGGCCTGTGCCCCGACGCGGTGCCCGGCGCACCCGTCCCGCCGCTGACGGCACCCGTGGGGGTGCTCATGGTGGACCTGGACGACTTCAAGACCGTCAACGACGGGCTGGGCCCCGAAGCCGGCGACGCCGTGCTCGTCGAGGTCGCCCGGCGCCTGGTGCGCACGGTGCGCGCCGGTGACCTCGTCTCGCGCCCCGGCGGTGACGAGTTCGTGCTCGTGTGCCACGACCTGCCCGACGAGGCGGCGGTGGAGGCCACCGCCCGCCGGGTGCTGGACGCGCTGGTGCCGCCGGTGGAGGTCAACGGGCTGCGCCTGCGGGTGGGCGCCAGCGTCGGCGTCGTCATGCTCACCGGCGGACCCGGTGGTGCCGAGGAGGTCGTGCGCGACGTCGGCATCGCCACCCACGAGGCCAAGGCCGCCGGCGGGGGGCGCTGGGCGCTGCTGGACGAGGAGGTGCGCCAGCGCGCCCGCCGCTCCCTGCGCCTGGTCGCGGACCTGCGCGAGGCCCTGGCCCACGGCACCCTCGACGTGCACTACCAGCCGGTCGTGCGCCCCGGCACGCCCACCCGCCCCGACGCGCAGCTGCTGTCGGTGGAGGCGCTGGCCCGCTGGCGCCACCCCGAGCTCGGCCCGATCGACCCCGCGACGTTCATCGACGTCGCCGAGCGCGCCAACCTGGTGCCGGTGCTCGACGCGCACGTGCTGGCCGTGGCGTGCCGCGACCTGGCCACCTGGCGCACCGACGCGGCGGCCGCGGGCCTGCCGCACGTGCCGCGCCGGGTGGCGGTGAACGTCTCCGCGGTGAGCCTGTCCGCCGACGGGTTCGCCGACGGCGTGCGCCGCACCGTCGCCGCCGCGGGCCTGGAGCTGGACGACGTGTGCCTGGAGGTCACCGAGACCGCCCTGGCCAGCGACCTGCGCGCCTGCCGGGCGGTCCTGGAGGAGCTGCGCCGCGACGGCGCCCGGGTCGCCATCGACGACTTCGGCACCGGCTACTCCTCGCTGGCCTACCTGGTGGACCTGCCCGCCGACCACCTGAAGGTGGACCGCTCGTTCGTGCGCGACCTGCGCGGCGGGCGCGGTTCCTCCGGGGGTGCGCGCGGCGGCCCGGCGCGCGCCGTGGCCGCGGCCGTGGTGTCCCTGGCCCGCACCCTGGGGCTGGACGTGGTCGCCGAGGGCGTGGAGACGCACGAGCAGAACGCCGTGCTGGTGGAACTGGGCTGCGAGGCCGTGCAGGGCTACCTGTACGCGCGGCCGATGAGCAGGGAGGACCTGTGGCGCGTGCTCTGCGACGGCGGCACCCTGGCCCCGCAGCAGCCCGGGCTGCCCGCCCCGAGGCAGGTGCCGGCGTGAACGCGCTGCGCCCGCGCCCCGGCGCCGCGCTGACGGCCCCGCACCGGAGCACCGCGCCGGGCACGTCCGCCGTGCCCGCCGGCGCCGTGGACGTGCTCGGCCGCATCAGCGCCGCCCTGGACGACCTGCCGGCGCACCGCCCGGTCGCCGCGCGCGTCATCGCCCAGGCCGACGACCACCGCTCCGACGCCCGTTCGCTGGGGCAGACCCTCAGCTTCGACCCGGCGCTGACCGCCCGGGTGCTGCGCCTGGCGAACTCGGCGTACTTCGGGCTCAGCGGGCGCGTGTCCGCCCCGGCGTTCGCCGTGACCGTCGTCGGCTTCTCCACCGTGCGCAGCCTGGCGGTGACCGCGGTGGCCGGCCTGGAGGACGTGCCCGAGGCCCTGGCGGGCTTCTGGGAGCGCAGCGTCCTGACGGCCGTGGCCGCCGGTGAGGTCGCCGGCCGGCTCGGGGTGAAGGCGCCCGACGCGTTCAGCCTGGGCCTGCTGGCCCGGCTGGGCCAGGCGCTGCTGGTGCGCTGCGACCCGGAGCGCTACCCCGCCCTGCTGGCCGCGGCCGAGGACCGCGAGGCCCTGCTGGCCGCCGAGGTGCGCCTGTACGGCTCCAGCCACACCCGCGTCTCGGCCGAGGCGCTGGCCGCGTGGTCGTTCCCCGACGACCTGCCCGCGGCCCTGGCGCAGGTGGACGCCCCTGGCTGGGCGTCGCCGCTGGCGGTCTGCGTGCGCCTGGGCGTGGAGCTGTCCGAGCGGCTGCAGGCCCCCGACCGCACCCCCCGGCCGGCCGGTCACCTCAGCGGCGGGCGCGTGGACGACGCCGAGCTGGACGCCCTGCGCGGGCGCGTGCGGCAGGTCGCCGCGGAGATGCTGCAGCTGCTGGCGGCCTGAACCCCGCCGGGCGCCGGTGGGCCCCGCCGCGCACGGACCGGCGGTGGCGGGCAGGATGGCCCCCGTGTGCGAGGCGACCCCCGATGCTGAGATCACCCTGCCTGATCACGAGCACTCGGCGCGGCGGGCCCGCACGTTCCTGAGCGAGGCCTACTGCGCGGTGCACCACGCCCGCGTGCTCGACGAGGCGCAGCTGCTGGTCTCGGAGCTGGTGACCAACGCGGTGCGCCACGGTGGCCCGCCCGTGCGGGTGCGGGTGCACTGCGACGGCACCGCCGGCCTGCAGGTCTCCGTCTCCGACGGCGACCCCCGCCCACCGGTGCGCCGCGACGCCGCCCCCGAGGCGGAGGGCGGGCGCGGGGTGGCCCTGGTCGACATCCTCTCCGACCGCTGGGGCGTGGAGCGGGTCGACTCCGGCAAGACCGTCTGGTTCGTGCTGTCGTGACCTCCGCCGGGTCCGGAGCCCGGCGCACCCGGGCCCGCACGGCGCTGCGGCTGCTCACCCCCGCCGACGCCGCGCCCCTGGCGCGGCTGCTGGCGGGTGACCGGGAGTTCCTGGCCCCCTTCGAGCCGGAGCGCGAGGACGGCTACGAGACCGAGGCGGGGCAGGCGGCCCTCATCGATCACCTGCTCGCCGAGCACGCCGCGGGCCGCGTCGTGCCGTTCGCCATCGTCCACGACGGCGAGCTGGTGGGCAGGAGCACCATCACCGAGGTCGTCCGCGGCCCGTTCCAGTCCGGGAACCTGGGGTACTTCGTGGCCCGGGCGGTCAACGGCCGCGGCGTCGCGACGCGGGCGGTGGCCCGCACCGTGGAGGCGGCCTTCGGGGAACTGGGCCTGCACCGCCTGCAGGCCGGGACCCTGCTGTCGAACTCCGCCTCCCAGGCCGTCCTGCAGCGCAACGGTTTCGAGCGCATCGGGGTCGCCCGCTCCTACCTGCGCATCGCCGGGCGCTGGCAGGACCACGTGCTCTACCAGCGCACCGCCTGACGCACCGCTTCCCGTGGGGACCCGCTGTCGCCGTGGTGGGGCGGCGAGGACGAAGGGCGGTGGGGGTTCCGGTCCCCGGGCGTCCGGAGCCCGCCCCGCGCACCTGCGCGACGTTCGCACACGGCTGCGGGCGGCGAGCCCGGGGACCGGAACCCCCCACCACCCGGACACGAACCGGACCGGGACGCCCACCCGGGCCGTTCACGGCACCCCGGCCGTGCGCCGGACCAGCTCCCCCCACCCGTCGCCGAGGCGCCCGGTGCCCAGTCCCTGCACGTCCGCCAGGTGGGCCGACAGCGGCGCCTCCAGGCAGGCCAGCAGGTAGAACACCAGCACGTCCAGGTCGCCGGGTGTCCCGGCGGCGCGCAGCAGGACCCGCAGGTGGGTGCGGGCGAACCCGGACGCCGGGCTCGCCCCGCCGCGCAGGTCGGCCCCCGCGGCGCGCAGCAGGTCCCCGCGCTCGGCCAGGAAGCGCAGGCGGTGCCGGCCGAACGCCTCGAGGCGCTCCAGCGGGTCGGCGCCGGGACCCAGCGGCGGCGGCCCGGACAGGACCTCCTGCTGGAAGGAGCGCTCGAACTCGTCGAGCAGGGCGGTGAACAGCCCAGCGCGCGAGCCGAAGCGGCGGAACACGGTGCCCTTGCCGACGCCGGCGCGCGCGGCCAGGCAGTCCATGCTGAAACCCACGACGCCCACCTCCTCGACGAGGTTCCGCGCTGCGCAGAGCAGGGCCTCGCGGTTGCGGGAGGCGTCGGCCCGCACCGGGGCGGGGGTGGGGCCGAGCACCGGCAGGGGGCGCGTCACACCGCGAGGGTAGGCCCGAGGGCGGGGTGCGTGGATGCGCTGTGCGGGTGGGCTGCGCGGGTGGGCGGGGTGGCGGCGCCGGCGCGGAGCGGACTACAGTCCGGGAACAAGCGGACCGTGGTCCGCATTGACCACGACATGTCGCGGGACCCCGCGACCCACCCGGCACCCGCCCCACCCCACGAGGAGTTCCCGTGACCGACGTCCTGGTCCTGGTCGGCAGCCTGCGCGCCGCCTCCGTCAACCGCAAGATCGCCGAGGCCGCCGTCCAGCTGGCCCCCGAGGGCGCCCGGCTGAGCGTGTACGAGGGCCTGGGTGACCTGCCCTTCTACAACGAGGACGTCGACGTGGAGGGCTCGGTCCCGCCGGCCGCCACCGCGCTGCGCGAGGCCGTCGCCGCCGCCGACGCCGTCCTCGTCGTCACCCCCGAGCACAACGGCACCATCCCGGCCGTGCTGAAGAACGCCGTGGACTGGGCCTCGCGCCCCTACGGCGCCAGCTCCCTGTCCGGCAAGCCGCTGGCCGTCGTCGGCAGCGCGTTCGGCCAGTACGGCGGCGTGTGGGCGCAGGACGACGCGCGCAAGGTGTTCGGCATCGCCGGTGCGAAGGTCCTGGCCGAGGCGACCATGGCGATCCCCGCCTCGGTGGTCCGCTTCGCCGAGCTGCACCCCAAGGACGACACCGAGGTCACCGAGAAGCTGACCACCGTGCTGCAGGCCCTCGTCGGCGCCACCGAGCCCGCGGCGGCCTGACCCTGCGCGCCGCGCCGCCGCGCCGCGCGGGGCCGCCGGTTCACCGCAGGACCTCGACGCCGGCGCCCAGCTCGCGCAGCAGCACGGGCAGGTGGCGCTGCGAGGGACGCACCAGGTGCGCGCTGCGGGCCGCTCGCAGCAGCGGCAGGTCCGCGGCGCTGTCGGAGCAGGCGTGGTCCACCGGCAGCTCCACGCCGGCGCCGGTCCACGGGACGGTGGGCGGGGGAGCGCGCCGTCGACGGGCCGCGGCACCGTGCAGGGGGCACCCTGGTCCCGATGATCCTCCCCGCCCTCGCCCGGCGCGACGTCCTCGCCACCGAGCGGATGGACGCCCCGGACTGCGACCCGGCCGTCCTGGCGCGCACCTACGCGCGGTTCGGGGTCGTCAACGCGCTCGTCGCCGGCTGGCGGGTGACGTACCTGCGGCACGTGCGGCCCCTGCTGCGCCGGGACCGTCCGGCCGACGTGCTGGACGTGGGGTGCGGGGGAGGGGACGTGGCGCGGGCCCTGGCGCGGTGGGCCCGGCGCGACGGGTACCGCCTGCGCGTGCTGGGCATCGACCCCGACGCGCGGGCGCACGCCTGGGCGACCGGCCGGCCCGCCGTGCCCGGGGTGAGCTTCCGCCGGGCGTTCAGCGCGGACCTCGTCGCCGAGGGGCGCCGCTTCGACGTGGTGCTCTCCAACCACCTGCTGCACCACCTGGGCGACGCGGAGCTCGCCGCGCTGCTGGTGGACTCGCAGCGGCTGGCGCGCCTGCGGGTCCTGCACAGCGACATCGCCCGCAGCCGGTGGGCGTACGCGCTGTTCTCCGCCGGGGCCCTGCCGCTCGCCCCGGGGTCGTTCATCCGCGCGGACGGGCTGACGTCCATCCGGCGCAGCCGCACCGCAGCCGAGCTGCGCGCGGCGGTCCCGCCCGGCTGGCGCGTGGAACGTCCCTGGCCGGGCCGGAACCTGCTCGTGCACGAACCCCCGCGGGCTCGAGCTGGCGGGTCCTCGGACGACGGGGCCGGTGCCTGAGTGGAACCGCCGGGCGCCGACGACGTGCGGTCGTGCGACGTCCTCGTGGTCGGTGGCGGATCCGTCGGGCTGGTCCTGGGCGCGCTGCTCGCCCGCAGCGGCGTGGACGTGGCGGTCCTGGAACGCCGCAGCACCCCGAGCACCCACTCGCGCGCGATCGGCCTGCACCCGCCTGCCCTGGCCGTGCTGGAGGACCTCGGGCTGGTGGACGCGGCTCTCGCGCAGGGCGTGCGGGTCGAGCGCGGCGTCGCGCGCAGCCGCGGGCGGCACCTGGGCGAGCTCGGGTTCGACCGCGCCTGGCCGCGCACCCCGTTCGTGCTCACGCTGCCGCAGCACCGCACCGAGGCCCTGCTGGCCGCCCGGCTGGCCGAACTGGCACCCGGCGCGCTGCACCGCGGGCAGGAGGTCGTCGACGTCCACGAGCGGGGTGGGTCCGTCCACGTCCGCGCCGTGGACCACCTCGCGGGAACGGCTCCCGCCGCCGGCGCCGAACCCGGTTCCGCGCCAACGGTCGTGCGCACCTGGCGGGCACGCGTCGTCGTGGGCGCCGACGGCGCGCGCAGCCGCGTGCGGGCGCTGAGCGGGATCGGCGTGGACACCCGCCCCTACCCCGACACCTACCTCATGGGCGACGTCGCCGACACCACCACCGACGGCACCGATGCCGCGATCCACCTGGAACCGGCCGGCGTGGTGGAGTCGTTCCCGCTGCCGGGGGGAGTGCGCCGCTGGGTCGTGCACACCGGGCGGGTCCCGGCCGAACCCCGCGCCGGCGTGCTCGCGGCGCTCGTGGCCGAGCGCACCGGTGAGCTCCTCGACCCGGCTTCCAGCACCATGGTCAGCACGTTCACCGTGCGCCGGCGGCTGGCCCGGCGGCTGGTCCTGGGGCGGTGCGTGCTCATCGGCGACGCCGCCCACGAGATCAGCCCGATCGGGGGCCAGGGGATGACCCTCGGCTGGCTCGACGCGCAGGCCCTGGCGCCCCTGCTGGTGGGTCTCCTGCGGCACGGTGCCGGGGGAGCCGCGGACCTGCGGTCGACCCCCGGGTTCCGGCGGTTCGAGCGCGCGCGGGCCCGTGCGGCGCGGTCGGGAGCCCGCCGCGCCGAGCTGAACACCGTGCTCGGCAGGCCGCTCGCCGGGGCGGGCGGGTCCGGTCGCGCGGTGCTCGTCCGGGTGCTCCTCGGAACCCCCCTGCGGCACCGCACCGCCCGCGCGTTCACGATGCGCTGGGCACGGGGTGACGCGACCGGTGGCGGGTCCGCTCCACCCGGGTGACGATCGCCAGCTGCGGTTCCTCGCGGCTGGGCCACCGCTCCCGGGATCGGCACCGGCCGTCGCCGAGCCCGCTCAGGCGGGAGTGGAGGCGTTGACCATCCAGTCGACCCCGAACCGGTCGGTGAGAGCGCCGTACGGGTCGCCCCACACCTGCACCTCCAGCGGGGTCGTGACCCGCCCGCCCTCGGCGAGGCCGTCGAAGAACCCGCGCAGCTGCTCCAGGTCGTCGCCGAACAGGCACAGGGCGATGTTGCCGCCGGTGGCCGAGGACATCCCGGGCATGGCGTCGGAGACCATGAGCGTGAAGCCGGACGGGGTGTCGAGCTGGCCGTGCATGACGCCGTCGGGGTCGGCGCCCCCGGCGCCGCCGAACTCGCCGAAGGTGGAGATGCTCACCTGCCCACCGAGCACGGAGCGGTAGAACGCCAGCGCCTGGCGAGCAGTGCCGGGCAGGCAGACGTAGGGGCTGAGGCTGGTGGCCACGGGAACCTCCTGGGGACGGGCCGGGGTGACGCGCGCCGCCCGGCGGGTCCGGGCCGACCCCCCTTCGACCTGCCGTCGCCGCGGAACTCATCGGTGCTCGGGTGCGGAGCCACCACGTGATCGCGGGATCCTCGCACTCAGCGCCCGGCGCTCACTCCGCCGTGCGCGTGCTCGCCGGTCCACACGCTCTCCGGCAGGTCGCCGGGCAGGTCCGGGTTCCCGACGGCGCGGAACACCGGGTCGCGCCCCGCGCGCACCTGGCGCTCGTAGTCCCGCAGCGTCCCCAGCGCCCACTTGCCCAGCAGCACGATCGCCACGAGGTTCACCAGCGCCATCAGGCCCATCGCGACGTCGGCCAGTGCCCACACGGCCACCAGTTCCAGCACCGCGCCGGCGCCGACGACCGCCACCACGAGCACCCGGAAGACGAACAGGGTCACCGGCCGCGCCCGCAGGAAGGACATGTTCACCTCGGCGTACGCGTAGTTGCCCAGCACCGAGGAGAAGGCGAAGACGAACACGAGCAGGGTCATCACCGGCGTCAGCGCGCTGCCGAGCTGGTCCGCGACGGCGGTCTGGGTGAGGGAGGCGCCCTCCACGTCGGCACCCGGCTCGTACACCCGCGGACCGGCCGAGAGGATGATGAACGCCGTCGCCGAGCAGATCACGATGGTGTCGACGAAGACCCCGAGGGACTGCACCAGACCCTGCTTGACGGGGTGGCTCGTGGTGGCCGTGGCGGCGGCGTTCGGTGCGCTGCCCATCCCGGCCTCGTTGGAGAACAGGCCGCGCTTCGCGCCGTTGAGCAGCGCCGCGGCGATCCCGCCGGTGATGCCGGCCGCCGCCTCGCCCACGCCGAAGGCGGCGGAGACGATCTGGCTCAGCACGTTCCCCAGCGCGGTGATGTTCATGGCGACGATCACCAGGGCGAGCAGGACGTACGCCAGGGCCATGAAGGGCACCACGACCTCGGTGACGCGGGCGATGCGGCGCACACCGCCGAAGACCACCAGCGCGGTCAGGACCATCAGCACCAGCGCGGTCCAGCCGGTGGCCACGCCGTGGCCCTCGGAGAGCACGGCGCTGATCGTGTTGGCCTGCACCATGTTGAACGAGAACCCGAACGTGAAGATCAGCAGGACGGCGAAGAGCACGCCACCGGCGCGCGACCTCAGGCCCCGCTCGATGTAGAAGGCGGGACCGCCGCGGAAGCTCCCGTCCGCGTCGGGGACCTTGAAGACCTGCGCGAGGGTGGCCTCGACCAGGGCGGTGGCCATCCCGATCAGGGCCACCACCCACATCCAGAAGACGGCCCCCGGCCCGCCCAGGGTCAGCGCGATCGCCACGCCGGCGATGTTGCCGGTGCCGACCCGCGAGGCCAGGCCGATGGCGAACGCCTGGAAGGAGGAGATGCCCCCCTCCGCGCCGCTGCGCGAGGAGGTGACCTGGCGCAGCATGCGCCCGAAGAGCCGGACCTGGACGAACCGGGTCCGGACCCCGAAGTAGATCCCCACCCCGAGCAGCACGTACACCAGCACGTACGTCCACAACACGTTCGACACGGGGTCGATCAGGCTCTCCTGGATCCAGTCCATCCGTGCCTCCGCGGATCGGGGTGCTGCGCGGGCGTCGCGCCTCCCGGCCCTGACCGGGGTGGCTCAGTATGTCCACCCCCCGCCGGTCCGCGCGCCCCGGCGGCTCGAGCCGCGCCCCGCGCCCCCGCGGTCGGTACGTTGCCCCCGTGAGCACCGAGCGACGTCCTGAGCTGCACACCGACCTGCTGGCCGCCCTGGCCGGGGACGGCGACGCCGCGCGGGGGCTGCGCGAGCGGGCGAGCACCCCACCCGCCACCCCGCCCGGCGACCCCGGCGAGCCGCTGGTGCCCGCGGCGACGTCCGCGCACCGCCGCGCCGTCGCCGCCGCGCTCAGCGGCGCGCCGGTCCTGGTGGACGCCCCGACCGGCGCCGGCGCCCTCGTCGCCGAGCTGCTCGTCGCGCTCGCCGCCGACGGCCGGCGGGTCCTGCACCTGGCCGACCCCGCCGGCACGGCCGCGGTGCGCGCCGAGCTCGCCGGGCTGGGCCTGGCCGGCCTCCTCGCCGACGAGGACACCGCACCGCCCGCGCAGGTGCCGGACCCGGGCCAGGACGAGCCCCGCCGGCAGGAGCTGGCCGCCCTCCTGCACCGCCGCACCAGCGCCCTGCACACCCGCCCCGGCGACGGCGGCCCCACCCCCTTCGAGGCCCTCGCCGAGCTCGGTGGGCTGCGCACCGGCCACCTGCACCCCCCGCTGCTGCCCGCGGCGGCCGCCTGGGGCGAGCAGCGCCGCACCGAGGTCGCCGCCCTGCTCGCCGCCGCGCGCACCGGACACCCCGAGCAGCCGCCCGCTGGGTCCGCCGAGCAGGCGGAGGATCTGCTCGGCGCCCTGGACCCCCTGCCCGCCGCCCTCGAGGCGCTCACCGCCGGCACCGGCCGGCTGGACGCCGAGCTGTCCTGGCGACCCCTGCGCACCCTCGGCGACGCCGAGCGGGCCCTGGCCCTCCTGGAACGCGTCGAGACCGCCCAGCGCACCTACCTCCCGCTGGCCCTGACCGCCGACCTGGACCAGGTGCGCGCCGTCCTCACGCAGCAGCAGCGCTCCTTCCTCAGCGCCGAGGAACGCACCCGCCGCCGCGAGGTCAAGCGGCTGGCCGCGCTGCGCCACGACGGCCGCTTCGGCCTGCGCGACGTCGAGGAGCTGACGGACCTGCGCGCGGCGTGGGCCCAGCACGCCGCCGGCCCGCTGCGCACCTGGCCCACCCGGGCCGAGCTCGCCCGGCAGCTCACCGAGGTGCGCCGCCTGCTCGCCGCCGCCGCCGCAGCCCTGCCCCCGCTGCCGGAGCCCGCCGAGCTGGAGCTCGCGCAGCTGGGCGACCTGGCCACCCGGGCCGCCCAGGAGCGCGACGCCGCGCACGACGCCCACCAGCGCCGGCAGCTGGCCGACCAGGGCCTGCAAGAACTGGCGGAGGCGGTCCCCGCGGGGGCGTCGACGCAGGACGTGGCCCTGCTGGTGCGGGCCACCTGGTTGCGGGCCCGGGCCGACGCGGCGCTGGCCGACCTCGACGCGGCCGCCGACCGCCCCGGCGAGCTCGCCGCCGAGTTCCGCGCACTGGACCTGCGCCGCTCGCTGGCCGGCGCGCGGCGCCTGCGCGAGGCGCTCGCCGACAGCAGCGCCCCCCGTTGCCGCGTCACCGGCGGACACCTGCCCGGCGGTGACGCGCTGGAGGGGGAGGAGTTCGACGTCCTCGTCGTCGACGGCGCGCACCGTCGCGCGGCCGAGGACGTGCTGGCGCTGGCCCGGCGGGCGCGGCAGGTGGTCGCCGTGGGGGAAGCCGCCGGCGCCGGCACGGGGGACGGGTCGGCCTGGAGCGCCCTGGCCGCGCTGCTGCCCGTCCAGGGGGCCGGGTGGCCGGCCGCGCCCGAGCACGCGGCCGGCACCGCGGTGCGCGAGGCCGTCGCCGCGTCCCTGCGCGCCGCCGGCCTGGTCGTGACCACCGGGCGCGAGGTCGCCGGGTACCCCGTGGACCTGCTGGTCGCCTCGTCCGCGCAGGCGGGGGAGCCGGTGCTGGCCGTGGACCTGGACGGGGTCGCGCACCACGCGCTGCCGACGGTGCGCGACCGCGAGGTGGCCCGCGCCGAGCAGCTGCAGGACGCCGGGCTGGTGCCGCACCGGGTGTGGAGCGGTGCGTGGTTCCGCGACCCGCGCGGCGAGGTGCAGCGGGTCGTGGAGGCGCTGCGGGGTGTGGAGGAGGCCGAGCGCGCCGCTCGAGAAGAAGCCGAGCGCGCCGCTCGAGAAGAAGCCGAGCGCGCCGCTCGAGAAGAAGCCGAGCGCGCCGCTCGAGAAGAAGCCGAGCGCGCCGCTCGAGAAGAAGCCGAGC
>NZ_JBKBCT010000053.1:0-27390 GCF_050871525.1 Kineococcus auxinigenes
CAACAGGAGCAGCAGCTAGTCATATGGGGCTACATGCAAGATCCAAGGAGGCCACCGAGGAGCGAAGCCAGCGGTGGCGCCGCCCTGGTGCTCAGCAGCTGGAAGAACCGCTACTGACAAAGGCTCAGTCGCCGACCAGGCGGTGCTCGACGTCGCGGGCGTCCAGCCGCTGCAGCTGGTCGGCGCGCTCTCGCACTTCTTGCAGCACCTGCCGGGCGTAGGAGTCGGCTTCCAGCGGGCGCGGCTGCAGCGGCCGGCAGTGCTCGCCGACGTCGAGGGATCCTGCGGGCAACAGGTCGGTGCGGGAGCCGTCGGAGGCGTCCAGGGCGATCACGTCCACCGGGTGCTGCGCGGTTCGCGGTGTCCAGGTGCGCGGGCGGGTGCGGCGGGGGGTGTGAGGTGTCCGCCGTGTTCGGGCCTCGCACCAGCTCCAGTCCTCGGCGCGAAGACGGTGATCGACGCGCTGATTACCGCTAGAGACCGCCGGCGTGTGCGGACGTTCCCGACGGGCCATGATCGCGCCCTGAGTGCGGGACGACCGTGAACTCGTCAACCGCCGGACCCACCCCCTGACCGCGCCCTGGTTGTGAGCGCGTGGACGACAGCGGTCGACGAGTCTTCGGGTTCGACGGGCTCAGTCGGGTGGAACCAGGTGGATGCCGAGGTCGGTGCGGCCCGGCAGGAGGTCCGCGCGCAGGGTGCGGGTTCCGCGGTAGTCACCGTCGCGCAAGCGGCGGAAGGGGCGGGCCGGTTCGGTGTCGACCGTGCGCAGCCTCTCGCGCAGGCGCTCGACCTCTCGCTCGAGCCCGACCGCCCCCAACGTGTCGGCGTCGTGGACCACGTGCAGTTCGAGCGTCTCGATGCCGACGTACCACAGCACGCCGTGGGTGAGGGGGAACAGCAGTGACTCCAGGTCGCCGCTGATGCCGCGCGGGCCGATCGAGCGTGCGTCCTCTCCCGCGGTCACCACGACGAGTGCCTTGCGCCCATTCAGGCCTCCGTCGCCGTAGCGTCGCGGGACCCCGAGCTGCGGATCGAGGTCTCCGAAGGCGAACCCGGCGGTGAGGACGCGCTCGAACCAGCCCTTCAGGATCGCCGGCGGCCCGTACCACCACAGGGGGAACTGGATGACGAGCAGCTCCGCCGTGGCGAGCTTGGCCTGCTCCTCGCGCACGTCGGCGGGCAGTCGCCCCCGGGCGTGCGCCTCGCCGAGGAGCTGGGCGATGTCGCCGGGCCCGCCGGCGTCGTCGGAGGAGGCGTCGTCCGGGGAGTCGTCGCCGGCGAAGTCCCGGGGGCGCAGGACCGGGTCGAAGCCCTGGGCGTACAGGTCGGAGGTCATCACCTCCCGGTGCGCGGACAGGGCTCGCACCCCCTCACGGAAGAGACGGCCGTTGAGGGACGAGCTGCGGGGGTGTGCGTGCACCCACAGGGCCGTGCCCGGTGTCGGCGGGTGGGCGATGGTCATGCGCGAGCTCCCCGTGCTGGTGGGTGGAGGCGGACCCGGTGCCGGGCCTCGGCGCCGGGGGCGAGGGTGGTGCCATCGCTCATGGTGTCGATCCAACACCGCAAGCCCTGGACGGATCCATGGGTCAGACCCTGAAGCACCAAAGCGATCGTCTAGCGTGGTCGGCATGGATGCGCTCAGCGACCTGATGCGCGGTGTGCGGGCGCACGGCTCGCTGTTCGGCAGCACGACCCTGACCCCGCCCTGGTCGCTGCACTTCGTCGACGGCGCGCCGTTGAGCCTGTGCACCGTCCTGCACGGAGGGGGTTGGATCGTCCCGCAGCACGAGCCGCCGGTGCGCCTCGGCGCCTGCGAGACGGCGCTCGTGCGCGGTCCTGGCACCTTCACCTTCGTCGACGAGGTCGGCACTGCAGCGGTCCCCGTCGTGTGCGGGGTGGAGTGCGCGACGCCGGAGCAGGGCGGCGCGCGACACCGGCTGGGCTGGCACGACCCCGGGGAGACCCGCGACGACGAGAGCGCTGCGACGACCCTCGTCGTCGGCGCCTACCCGGTGCACGGCGAGATCAGCCGTCGCCTGCTGGAGGCGTTGCCGGTCGTGCTGCGTGTGGACGCCGGCGGAGCGGTCGACCCCGTGCTGGATCACCTCGCCGCCGAGGTCGCCGTCGACGCCCCCGGTCAGCAGGTCGTCCTGGACCGCCTGCTGGACTGGATGCTGGTCTGCACGTTGCGCGACTTCTTCGACCGCCCCGGTCGGCGGGCGCCGGCGTGGTGGGCGGCTCAGCGCGACCCGGTGGCGAGCACGGCGTTGCAGGCGCTGCACACCGAGCCCGCGGCACCGTGGACGGTCGCGGCGCTGGCCGAGCGCGCCGGGGTGTCGCGTGCGACGCTGGCCAAGCGGTTCAGCGACCTGGTCGGTGAACCGCCGCTGACCTACCTCACCCGCTGGCGCATGACCCTCGCCGCGGACCTGCTCCTGGAACGCCCGACGGCGAGCGTCGCCGAGATCGCCCGCACCGTGGGGTACTCCGACCCCTTCGGCTTCAGCGCCGCGTTCAAGAGGGTCCGCGGCCTCAACCCGAGCGACTTCCGTCGCACCGCGACCACCGTCTCGCCGGCCGCTGCCCCGCCTGTGGCCGCCCGCACCGGCTCGGCCGGCAGCAGGACCTGACGGCGCGACGGCTCCCGGTGAGGCGCTCCAGCTCGCTCGGTCATCGACAAGACCGTGAAGTCGCCGGCGGGTACGTGATCGCACCCGGAGGGCGGTGCCTCGGCGCCCGCTCTGGCGCTGTCGTGGACCAGCTGCAGCCCGTCAGGGAGCCGGTGGCAGGCGGCGCGCGGCGTGCGGGTCGCCACTGGGTGGGAGCGGGGTGCGCGGCACCACCGCGCCGTCGGGGAAGCGCTCGGGGCGGGTGGCTCCGACGAGCACGGAGCAGCGGGGCACGTCTTCGACGGTGCGCGCTGCCCGCCGGAACCGTCCAGAGGCGTCAGGGAGGGAGTCACGGCCGCCCGCGGGTCGCGGCGGGAGCAGGTGTCCGTGGCGGTGGTCGTCCTGCCATGGTGGAGACGTGCGCAGCGAAGGCGTGGACCCCCGGGACGTCAGCTCCGAGGTGGAGCAACCGGCCTACCGCGTCCACTTCCGGGAGCGGACGGGAACCGCCCACGACTTCCCGCAGCGCCGCGGTCCCGACCTGGGCCCGCCCCGGGCGTACCCGTCGTCCTCCAGCGACGAGCACCGCCTGCTGCAGGCCCGGGACGTGCAGGAGGTGCTGCAGTGGGCCCAGCAGCAGGCCGACGGGCGCCTGTTCGTGGTGCACGTCGAGACCACGGACGGGGGGCAGCGCGGGTTGCTGCGCCTGCAGGGGCGGGATCCGGACGACGCCACCTCCGGCGCGGCGCACGGCCGGGCGGCGACGGCCCGGGGTTCGAGAGCCTGAGTTCGACGACGGTGCCGGTCCGATGGGGGACGTGGTGGGCACCGACGACCTCGACCACCCGCGGATGCGCAGCCGGTCGCGATTGGTGGGCACCGCCACGGCGGCGGAGCCGTGACCGCCGGGAACCGGAGGGAACCTCCCCGGGGGTCCAGGTCCCTTCAGGGGTGTGATGCTGCGCAACCGTCCCGGTGACGACGGGCAAGGACCCCCGGGTTTCGCCGACTTCGCCGCCGCCCGCTACCCGGCCCTGGTGCGCCTGGGCACCCTGCTCAGCGGCGACGCCCACCACGGCGAGGACCTGGCGCAGATGGGGCTGCTGGCGGTGCTGAGAGCCTGGCGGCGCCTGCACCCGCACGGTGACCCGGAGGCCTACGCCCGGGTGGTCATGACCCGCCTGGCCGCCAAGGCGGGGCGCCGGCGCTGGCGGGCGGAGACGCCCACCGCCGTCCTGCCCGAGCCGGCCGCACCGGCGCACGGCAACCCCGAGGCGAGCGTGGACGCCCAGCGGATGCTGGCGCGGCTGCCCACCCCGCAGCGGCTGGTGCTGGTGCTGCGCTTCTGGCTCGACCTCAGCGAGCAGGAGACCGCCGAAGCCCTGGACTGCTCGGTCGGCACGGTGAAGTCCCGCACCTCCCGCGCGCTCGCTGCCCTGCGCGCCACCAGCTCGTCCCCCGCGAGCGCTGCCCCCCACCGACGCGACACCGGGCTGCGCCCGGGGAGCGGAGAACGACGATGAACCAGAGCGACGACACCTCAGACGTGCGGAACCTGCTGCAGACCGCTGCGCGCACCGCCCCGCGCGAGAGCGACCCCGTCGCGGCGGTCCTGCGCCGCCGCCGGCACACGCGCCGGCGGGCGGCGGCCCTGACGGTGGGAGCGCTCAGCGCCTGCACCGCCGTCGCCGTGGTCCTCACCGGAGCCGGCCTGGACGGGCAGGGGGTCACCCGCACCCGGCCGGCCCCACCGGCCGGCACCACCGGCCCCGATCCCGCCCCCGAACCGACGTGGACACCGCCGGCACCGACGCTGACCGAGCGCGGCATCAACGGCGTGCAGGTCGACGCCGACGGTTACCCGGCGAGCACCACCGACGGGTTCTGCCTGAACCCGGGCACCGTCACCGTCGTCACCGCACCCTCGGCCCTCGGCGCCTCGTGCCTGGACGACTCCTTCCGGGGACCCGGCGCCCTGGTCCAGCCCGCGCAGGTGGCGCAGTGGACCGGCGGAGCGCCGGCCACCCCGGGGATCACGCTCATCGACGGGGTTCCGGTGTACGTCAACGACGCCCCCTACGGCGCCGAGAGCGTCGCGAGCATCAGCGTCCCCAGCCGCGGCGTGGACGTGACGCTGACCGGCACCGAGGCGCAGGTGCGCGAGCTGCTGGGCAGCGTCAGCATCCAGCCGTGGCCGGGTGAGCGGGAGGCACCGGCGCGCGCCGGCACCGAGCCGGTGGCCACCGCGGTGATCACCGAGGCCGGCGGGGCGTGGACGGGTCGGTCCACGGACGCGGTGCTGCTGGGGCGCTTGCAGGAACTGGTCGATGCCGCACCGCGCGTGCAGGGCGAGCCGCAGTGCCTGCCCGCGCCGGAGCAGCAGGCGCAGGTGGACCTGCTGACCACCGCCGGCTACGAGCACGACGAGGACGGCCTGGCCACGGAGAGGTACCAGCGCGAGTACACCTACCTGCTCGTCGACGTCAGCGGCACCTGCGACGTCGTCTTCTCCAGCACCGGGGCGGTCCTGCGGCCGGAGCGCACCGGGTTCACCGCGCTGCTGCAGCAGCTGCGTGACAGCGAGGACTTCGGCGACTCGACCTGAACGTGCCGGGCGTGCACCGGTCCCGGCGCGGGTCGCGCGTCGGGGATTCAGGTCAGGACGTGGGCGGTGGCGGCGACCGTGCCGGGGTCCGGGGTGATCGTCACGGTGGTCGACGCCGCCGCGGGGAGGACCGCCTCGGGCGACGCGTCGACCGACGTCCTCGATCGTGATCGTCCGTCAGCGTCGGCGGGGTGACGCGGCCGGGCGCGGGACCCGGTTCCTCACCGGTTCCTCACCGGCTACGACCACACCCCCGGGTGGGGCGGGCTCGGCCGGGTCCTGGACCACCTCGGGACCCACCAGCACCTCGCCGTCGACCTGCGTCCGTCGGTGCAGTCGGACGGCAGCCTGCGGTTCGTCTCCGGCGCAGCGCTTCCACGAGGGCCCGGCCGCGTTCCGGTTCCTGATGCTGCTGTCCGGCACGGCGCGGCTGGCCGAGGGCTACGACGACGCGCGGGACCGGTGCACGATCGAGGTGGAGGTCTCCGACGAGCGGGGAGTCGATGCTCGGTGCTCACTCGTCGAGGTCGTCGGCCTCGTCCACCGGGGCGCGCCAGTGCCACGCCAGGGCGGCGGCGGGCAGCATGCTCGCTGCGAGGGAGGAGGCGAACAACACCGCCATCCACCCGACGCTGCCGACGAGCCGCACACCGGTCTCCTGCGCCAGGAAGCCGTTGAGGACGGCCAGTGCCACCAGTGCACCCAGCAGCACCAGCGTCAGGCGGAAACCTCGCCGGTAGGCGTGGTCGCGTTCGCTGATCTCGCGTTCGTCGAGCAGGCCCTCGGGTGCGTTGTCCAGCATCCGGGTCGCACGGCGCAGCTGGACGATCCCGGTGCTGCCCAGGATGGAGGTGACTCCCACCAGCAGCGCGGTCAGGGCGCCACCGCCGGCGACGGAGGCGGCCACACCGAGGGCGAAGGTGACCACCGGCAGCAGGGCGAGGGTGCGGCGGCTGGTGCGGGTGGCCAGCCAGCTCGGCAGCGGCTGCTGGCGCTGCTCCTGCAGGTGGGCTTCCACCTCGGCGCGCAGTCGCTCGCGGCGTCGTGCGCTGCCTCGAAGGGTTTCGCCGGAGGTGTTCACGAGCTCGCTCCTGCCGTCGGGGACGTCGCGGGGGTCGTCGCGGTGGTGGGGTACAGCTGCGCCGACATGGGCGGGAAGGGGGTCAGGGAGAAGATCGCCTCGACCGGGAGGGCGAAGAAGCCGGCCAGGCGCAGGGCGAGCTCGACGGAGGGGCCGTAGTCGCCGCGTTCGAGGAAGCCGACGGTCTGCACGTTGATGCCGACCGCCTCTGCCAGCTGACGGCGGGTGAGGCCGCGCTCGGTGCGCAGCACGGCGAGCCGGTTGTGCAGCTGCTTCGCACCCGGGGCGTCCTCGGCCTTGTCCCTCACGCCCTCCATGTTGCGCATCCGCAACACGGAATGCAACTGAAGCAATGACGATGTGGTGAGGCGGTACCGGCCGCCACCGTGTGAGCATGGCCCCGTGGAACTCGAACGCGCTGACGTGGTCGCCCTCTACGAGCGCTACCTCACCTGCTGCAACGAGCACCGCTTCGACGACCTGGGCGAGTTCGTCTCCGAACGGGTCAGCGGGTCCGGGCCCGTCGACGGGCTGGCCGCCTACGTCGACGGGGTCAAGGCGGTGTGCGTCGCCTTCCCCGACTACCGCTGGGAGCTGCAGGAACTCGTCGTCGAGGGGGGCGCGATCGCCGCGCGGTTGATCGGGCGGGGCACGCACACCGCACCCTTCAGCGGCATCGCGCCCACCGGCCGCAGGATCAGCACCCAGGAACTGGTGGTGTACCGCGTCGCCGACGGCAAGATCGTCCACTGCTGGGGTGACCTCTACCCCGTGGTCCGCGACGCCTTGACGACCTCCGAGGCCGTCTGAGCGTTCCGGGCCGGCCGGCGCGCGCCTACCGCGAGCTGCCGCGGTCGGCCTCGTGGTCCTCGAGGATCGCGTCGAGGACGCGGTGGGCCCTGGCGGACGCTTCGTCGTCCCGGTCGACGGCCGCGGCGCAGGTGGCCAGGGTCTTCCACAGCGCCCAGCCCCGTCCTCGCGCCCAGGTGCCGTCGTCGACGCCCAGCCGATCCCGGAACGCCTTGCGCCCTGCGGCGTCCAGCAGCGTCCAGGCACCGGCGAGGTCGCACGAGGGGTCGCCGACACCGCAGGTGCCGAAGTCGATGACGGCGGCCAGGTGCCCGTCGCGGAGCAGCAGGTTGCCTCCGGCGACGTCGCCGTGGAACCAGAGCGGGACGTGGTTCCACCGCGCGCCGAGGGCCGTGGCCCAGACCTCGCGGGCCAGTGCGGTGTCGATGCGGCCCTCCAGCGCGTCGAGCGCTTCCTGAGCCGTCGCGTCGTAGGTGCGCAGGGTGCCGCCGCGGAACCAGTTGTGCACGCCCGGCGGCGGCCCGCCGGTGGGGTCGACCCGCTGCACGGCGGTCAGGAAGTCGGCGAGGTCCAGGCCGAAGCGGACCGGGTCGACGGTGCCGCCGGTGGTGCGGTCGGCGGTCGCCGGTTCGCCGTCGATCCACCGGTGGACCGACCAGGCGAAGGGGTAACCCCCACCGGGTTCGCCCCTGCCCAGCGGGGTGGGGACGGGCAGCGGGAGCTGCGCGGCGAGCCGAGGGAGCCAGCGGTGCTCCTTCTCGACCGCGAGGGCGTACTCGGCAGCGGAGGGCAGGCGCACCGACATCTGCGGGCCGAGGTGGAAGGTGAAGTTGTCCCAGCCGCCGTCGGCCACCGGGTGGACGGGCAGGTCTGACCACCGGGGGAACTGCTCGGCGATGAGCCGGCGCACCACCTCGACGTCGACGGTGAGGCGGGTGGGCACCGGTCCGAGGTCGTGAGCGCCGCTCACGCGAGCGGCTCCGGGGTGCTCACGCCCGCTGGAGCGGTGGCGGTGCCCGCGGGCGCTGCCCGACCCCGCCCTCCGTCGAAGGTCACGAGGTCCAGGCTGGCAGACCGAACTGCCGCGTTCACCCGTGTTCCGCGCGTCCCGACGAGGCTCGAGGGCCCACCGGCCCGACCACCGGGACTTTCCTGACGCTCAAGTGTTGCCCGACGGGCAAGTGGCAGGTAGCTTTCCTGTCAGGCAAGCAGAGATCCGACCGGGAAGGAAACCTCACCGTGGACGCTCGTGAAGCACAGCAGGCCCTGACCCGGGCCACCCAGCGCCGCCAGCAGACCATCGCCGCCGGAACCGCCCCCTGGACGCGCGGGCAGGTGTGGAGCCTGTGCTCCTGCGCGCTGGCCCTGGGCGTCCTGGTCGACGCGGGCATGATCTGGCTGTGGGTGCTCATGATGGTCATGGGCGTCGGTGTCGCCTGGCAGCGCGGGGTGCAGCTGAAGCCCACTCGCGACTCCGGTCGCTGGCAGACCGCTCTGGTCGCGACCTTCGTGCCGGCGCTGGCCCTGAACGTCCTCTTCCAGGCCGTCGCGCGGGGGCTGGACTGGCCGCTGCCGAACACCGTCGGCATGGTCGGCGCCTGCCTGGTCATCATCACCCTGACCCGCGCGGTGCAGGCCCGGATGGCTGCGAGCCTGCGCCCGTGACCACCGCACCCGACGCGAGCGGCACCGCGATCGACGAGTTCCTGCACACCCCCGCCCGCCTGAACATCTGCTCCCTGCTCGCCCCGGCGGACTGGGTCACCTTCTCCTTCCTGCGCGACACCATCGGCACCAGCGACTCGGCCCTGTCCAAGCAGGTCACCGCCCTGGAGCAGGCCGGGTACGTCGAGGTGCGCAAGGAACGCGCCGTTCGCCGCCAGACCTCGGTGCGCCTCACCGACGCCGGGCGCGACGCCTTCGACTCCTACCTGGCCACCCTCGAACTCCTCGTCGCCCGCGCCCGCGGCGGTTCCTAGGCGCACGTGGGCCGGTTCTCCTCAGCTCCGGGGACGGACCGGACGTCGGATCAGCTGGATCAGGGGCACGGGGCCGCTACCGTCGCCGGCATGGACGACGGCCGGACCTCTCGTCGCGACCGGCGCATCTCCGGCCTGCTCGCCGCGCTCGCCGACGGCGTGCTCGTCCTCGAGGAACGTCGACGTCGCCGCAGGAGCGGTTCGAGGGGGTGACGTCCCTCGCCGCGGCCTGAACGCACTGCGGCGTCGGCTGCACCGCTGACACGGCGGATGAGCTGGGCGTTCCCCGGTGGGGACGACCCACGTGCTCACCGTCCGCGAGCCGCCCTGGCTCGTGCCTCGATCGCGAGGGTGACGTCGGTCCTGGCGTCGGCGTAGTCGTTCACGTCGTCCCACCGCTCGCTGATCAGGGTCCTCTCGGTGCTCTCGCAGAGGGTGCGGTCGTCGGCGTCGGAGCGCAGGTGGTCGCGCAGGAGGAGGTACTCGTCCACCGCGACCACGACGTCGACTATCGGTTCGGCGGCCAGCCCCGGGACGGAGGTGGAGCCGATGTGTTCGAGCTCGAGCGCCTCGACACCCCCCACGAGCTCGACGGTGGTGACGTCCGGTCGGCGCGGCTCGCGACTCCTGCTCGCACGGACGTCCTCGCGGCCGGCGCAGCCGCTGCTCACCAGTAGTGGGGCTGCTCCCGGGCCGGGTCGGCGAGCACGACGTCCAGGCCGGAGCGGTGCACCAGGGCCTCGACGGCTTCGGCGGCGGCACCGATGCCCGCGTAGTGCGGGTCGACGTCGCGAACCAGGCACCAGGCGTGGTCGGCGGGCCAGGCGAACGCCGGGTCGGGAGCGTGGCTGGAGGGCCTCAGCGGCAGCGCCGGGCCCCAGTCGCCGAAGTCGCCGGTGCCGCCTCGGAAGAGGTGGTAGTCGCGGTTCGGCAGGTGCACCGGTGCCGGGTGCAGGTCTGCCGGCGGCTGGAGGGGCCCGGGACGCGCTGACCGCGGGTGCAGTCCCGGCGCGGACCCGGCGGGGGGTTCCTGCAGCAGCGGTGCACCGTCGTCGAGGCGGTACCGGCCGCTGTCGGTGCCCGGGCCACCCGGCAGGCGCGGCCAGGTGCCCCGGTCGTCGCGCGGAGGGTGGCCGGAACCGGCGGGGTGGACGCCCCAGCCGTCCCACAGCAGGAAGAAGCACTCCTGCGGGGTGGTGGTGAACGCGGTCAGGACGTCGACCACGCGGCGCAGCTGCTCGGTCTCCGACGCCTGCACGAGCGGGTCACCGGCGTCGTTCTCGCTCTGGCCGGGATGCGTGGGGTCCGGCAGGAAGCGCAGCCGCGCGTAGGCGGGCAGCCCGACCGGGCCCAGGCTGACCAGGCGGTCCCACGGCTGGGGGTCGTTCCGGAGCCACGCCGCTGGTGCGGCGTCGGGGCACGGGCTCATGCTCACCCGGCCACGATCGGTGCCGTGTCGTGCGGTCCGCACGTCCTGCGCGGCGGCGCCTGCCTGCAGCAGACCGCCCACCCCAGCGGTGATCTTGCACCGGTGAGCGTTCAACCGTGCATGATCACCACGGGTGGGAGTGGTGTGACCGGGTGGGGGACTGCGCGGCACCGGCGAGACCGCGGCACTGTCGAGACCGCGGCACTGTCGAGACCGTGGAGCCCGACGACGGTCGGGCCCGTCACCCACCCGCGGGTCCGAGCCGCCGGATCAGGGGGTGTCGGGGCGGGCTGCCAGCTGCTCGCGCAGCCGGCGCACCTCCTCGGTCAGCTGCGCCACGTCGGCGCGGGTCGCCTCGGCGTCGGCGCCCGAGGAGTCGCGGACCTCGTCGAGGAACCAGGACGCCAGCGACCCGGTGACGACACCGACGAGGGCGATGCCCGCGAGCATCAGCCCGACCGCGACGACCCGCCCGGTCGCCGTGACGGGCGAGTAGTCGCCGTAGCCGACCGTCGTGATGGTCGTCACCACCCACCACACCGCCTCGCCGAACGTGGTGATGCTCGCGTCGGGGGCGTCCCGCTCGGCGTCCAGGACGGCGCACGCGGCGCAGAAGCCGATCAGGATCGTCGCGGAGACCACGAACAGGCCGACGCGGCCGCGCAGCCGGGTGCCGGCGCGCTGGTTCAGCAGCCGCAGCACCGTGACCAGCCGCAGCAGCCGCAAGGGCTGCAGCATCGGCAGCACCAGCAGCAGCAGGTCCAGCGGGTGGGTGAGGAAGAAGCGGCCGCGGCGGGGGCTCAACCCCAGCCGCAGCAGGTAGTCGACGCCGAACGCCACCCAGGTGACGGTCTGCAGCCCGCGGCACGCCGTGCGCACGGGCGCCGGCAGGTCCGGCTGCAGGATCGGCAGGGAGTAGCCCACCAGCCACAGCACGGCCACGGCCGTCGCGAGTCGTTCGCTGCGGTGCTCGTAAGCGCGGTACCGGGCGCCGCGGGAGGTGGTGGTCGGAGTGCTCACCGGCCCTGACTAGCGGCGCCGCGCGGTGGTGTCCACCGCGCGGCGCCGCCACCCGAGGTCGTGCTCACCGGAACGGGAGCGGGGCTCCGTCGACCCGCACCCCGTCCGGCGGTCCCCCGGTCGCCCTCCCCGACCGGGGCCTCCCCGCACCGGTCCTCAGACCGGCGCGACGAGGGGTTCGGCGGAGCGGGCGTGCAGCTCCCGCAGGTCCGCGACCCGCCCGGCCGCGACCTCGGCGGCCTCGGCGTCGCCGCGGACCTCGGCCGCGCGCTGCTCGGACAGGGCGAGCTCGACCTGGGCGGTGAGCTCGGCGGTGAAGGCGGGGGTGGTGAGCTCGGGGGTGGTCAGCGTGGTGGTCACGGTGGCTCCTCGGGTCGGTGCGTCGGTACGGGTCAGCGGGTGGCCGGCTCGATGTCGAACAGGGGAGCCAACCCGGTGCGGTGCAGCACGTCCAGGTCGTCGCGGCCCAGGCCGCGCAGGACGACCCGGCCGCCACGCACCCTGCAGCAGCGCTTGGCGCGCAGCAGGAGCGCCACCACCACCGAGGAGAGGTGCTCCACGCCGGACACGTCCACCACGAGGGTGGATGTGCCGGAGTCCAGCGCCTCGCCCAGGGTGCGGCGCAGCGCGCCGACGCCCTGGCGCAGGCAGCCCTCGTGCAGGGCCACCACGGTGACCCCCTCCTCGGGGCTCTCCCCGGCCCGGGGGGCGACGGTCCCGTCGCGGTCGAGCACCTGCACCGCGTCCACGCTCCCCTCCGGTGTGCCCGCGCCGGCAGGGGCGCGGGTCGTTGGCCGCCCCGCCGTTCCCGGTCGGGGCGTGGTCACCACAGTGACCGAGGCGTGTTGCGGTTCCCCGGTCGTCTCCTTTGCGATCCTGTGACGATCCGTGACGACTCAGCACCCGGTCGCCGCGGCCGGTCGGTGCGCTGGCACCATGCGGACGTGTCCACCCACGTCCTTGTCCTCGACGACGACGACGGGATCCGCACGTCCCTGACGCTGGCCCTGGAGGACGAGGGCTACCTCGTCACCGGCTGCTCGACGGCGGAGGAGGCCCTGGCCGCCGTCACCGACGGCGCCCAGCCCGACGTCCTGGTCGTCGACCTCATGCTCGGCGGCATCGACGGCTTCACGTTCATCCGGCGGGTCCGGCCGGTGTGCGGCTCCCCCGTCGTGGTGCTGTCCGCGCGGCACGACAAGAGCGACATCGTCGCCGCCCTGGAGGCCGGCGCCGACGACTACGTCACCAAGCCGTTCGACCTGGGCGAGCTGTTCGCGCGGCTGCGCGCGCTGCGCCGGCGCGTCGAGGGCACCGCCGCCGCGGAGGAGGAGGAAGCCGTCGTGCTGGACTCCGTGGAGGGCCCCCTGGTGCTGGACGCCGCCGCCGGCACCGTGCGCCGCGGCGCGCAGCAGCTGCACCTGACGGTCACGGAGTTCCGGCTGCTGCGCGAGCTGGCCGGGGCGCCGGGACGGGTCCTCAGCCGGCGCACGCTGCTGGAGCGGGTGTGGGACCGCGGGTTCTTCGGCGACGAGCGCATCGTCGACGTCCACGTGCGCAGGCTGCGCACCAAGGTGGAGGCCGACCCCTCCGCACCCCGGCTGATCACGACCGTGCGGGGGCTGGGGTACCGGCTGGACGTGCGGTGAGGCGGGTGCGCCCGCTGGGGCTGCGCGCCGGCGTCACCGCCTCCTTCACGCTGGGCGCCACGGCCCTGGCGACGCTGGCGGCGCTGGGCACGTACGCGGTGACGCGCGACTACCTGCTGGACCAGCGCGAGGAGGCGGCCGTGCGGCAGGCCTTCGTCGACGCCTCCTCGGTGCGCGACGGGCTGCGCACCTCCGGGGTGACGGTGGGTGACGTCCTGGGGGCGGTGTCCCCGCCCACCGGCTCGGAGCTGCTGGTGCACCGCGGCGAGCGCTGGTACTCCGCGTCCCTGCAGGTGGGCGGCGACGACGTCCCGGCCTCGCTGAGCACCACGGTGGGCGCGGGAACGGCGGGGGTGACCTGGACGCGGGTGGACGGCGAGCCGGCCGTCGCCGTGGGGGTGCCGCTGCCCGCGGTGGCCGCGGAGTTCTACGAGGTCACCGTCACCGAGGAGCTGGAACGCACCCTGCTGGCGGTGCGCACCGCACTGGCCGCGTTCGCGCTGTCCACCGCCGTGGGCGGTGCGCTGCTCGGCGTGTGGGCCTCGCGCCGCGCGGTGGCGCCGCTGCACGCGGTGGCCGGGACCGCCGCCCGCATCGCCGGCGGCGAACCGGGCACCCGCCTGCCCCCCACCACCGACCCGGACCTGGCGACGATCGTGGGGTCCTTCAACAGCATGGTCGACGCGCTGGAGGAGCAGATCCAGCGGGAGGTGCGCTTCAGCGCCGACGTCAGCCACGAGCTGCGTTCGCCGCTGACCACCCTGGTCACCAGCGTGGCGCTGCTGCAGCGCCGCCGCGAGGAGCTGCCGGCGCGCTCGCAGCAGGCCCTGGACCTGGTGGACCGGGAGCTGGACCGCTTCGCCCGCACCCTGGACGACCTGCTGGAGCTGGCGCGGCTGGAGTCCGGCACCACCGCGCGCGAGCGGGTCAGCACGGGCGCCGCCGACCTGGCGCGCCAGGCCCTGGACGGCAGCGGGCGCCGCGACGTGCCGGTGCGCGGCGGCGGGGGCGCGGCGCGGGTGCGCGTGGACGTCGAGCAGGTGGGGCGCGCCCTGGTGAACCTGTTCGACAACGCCGACCGGCACGGCGAGGGGCTGGTGGAGGTGGTGGTGCAGCGGGTGGGCGACCGGGTGCGCCTGCTCGTCGACGACGCCGGGCCGGGGGTGCCGCCCGCTGAGCGGCAGCGGGTGTTCGAGCGGTTCGCGCGGGCCGGTTCACGCGGGTCGCTGCCCGGTTCGGGCCTGGGGCTGAGCCTGGTCGCCGAGACGGTGCGCGCCCACGGCGGCACGGTGCGGTGCGCGGCGTCCCCGCAGGGCGGGGCGCGGTTCGTCGTGGAGCTGCCCGCCTCGGACGCGCTCGTGCCGGCGGACGCCGGCGCCACGGCGGCGCCGCACGGCGGCGGGGAGCCGGCGTGAGGGCCCCCGCGCCGCCGGCGGCGCTGGCCGCCGGGCTGCTGGTCCTCGGGCTGCTGGCCGGTTGCGGAGCGCCCTCGGAGGGGCAGGTGCGCGAGATCGGCCCCACCGAGGTGCCGTACGGGCTGCTCGACCCGCCGCCGGAACCGTCCGCGGACAGCTCCGCCACCGCCGAGGCCGGCAGCGGGCCGCGCGTGTACTTCCTCCAGGGCGACGCGCTGCTGGCGGTGCCGCTGGGCACCGCCACCAGCGACGGCACCGACCACCTGGACGCGCTGCTGCAGCGGCTGTCCGCCGGGCCGGGCCGGCAGGAGCGGGCCGACGGCCTCAGCAGCGCGCTGGGCACGGACGTCCAGCTGCGCGCCACCGACCTCGCCGGCGGCACCGCCCGGGTGGCGGTGACGGGCCTGGCGCAGAACCTCGCCGCGGACCGCCTGCCGCTGGCGGTGGGCCAGGTGGTCCTGACGGCCACCACGGCGCCCGGCGTGGACTCGGTGCAGCTGGTGCGCGACGGGGAGGTCCTGGAGGTCCCCCTGCCCGGCGGGGAGCAGACCGCCGGGCCGCTGACGGCCGCCGACTACACCTCGCTGGTGGGCAGCGACCGGACGGCACCGGCGTCCTGAGCGCCGCGCTCAGCGCCGCTCCACCGCTGCGAGGCAGTTCGCCGAGCGCAGCACCTCCGGGGCCGTCCAGCGCTCCTGCGGCACGCGCCGGCCGGTGCGCACGGTGAACGCGTGCACCTCGCCGGCCAGCAGGGTGACCAGCCCGTCGTCCACGACGGCGTCGGGGGCGACGACGTCGGCCAGCAGCGTGACGTCGCGGGCGAGGGAGGTGGCCAGCACCCGCACCGCGTACCCGCCGGGGACCTCCTCGACGACGGTGCGCAGCGGCTCCGGCTCGTAGGCCAGGTCCCGGTCCTCCGCGAACGCGTGCACCGCGCGCGCCGCGGTGGCGCCCGCCCCGCCCGCGGCGTCCGCCCCGCCGGAGGGGCCGGCGACGTCGGCGACGAGGACCTCCGCGCTCGCGTCGGCGGGGGCCAGCAGGTCCGCGGGCAGGGCCAGCGTGCGGACCTGCCGGGCGGGCACGTCCACCTCGAGGGAGGCGGCCGCCAGCTCCCGCCCGCCCAGGGCGGTGCGGCGCACGTGCGCCCGGCCCCGCCAGGCCAGGGCGGTGTCGTTGACGAGGACGAGGTGCACGACCCCGTCGCGCGGCTGGAACGTCGCCAGCCGGGGCGCGTGGGCCCGGCGCAGGGCGTGGAAGGCGGGTTTGCGCCGGCCGTCGCCGTCGACGACGGCCCAGGAGGTGACCGGCCAGCAGTCGTTGAGCTGCCAGTAGACGCTGCCGGCGGTGCGCGGCCACCACGAGCGCAGGTGCTCCACCCCGACGCGGACGGCTCGCGCCTGGTTCAGCTGCGCGGCCCAGTTCCAGTCGCGGAAACCGGTGGGCACGCCGAGGTGGGGGGCCATGCCGCGGTCCAGCTTGCCGTTGCCGTCGACGGCCTTCTGGTGCAGGGCGAAGGCGGGTGAGTCCTTGCGCAGGTCCGCCGGCTCCAGGGCGCGGGTGAGGGTCGCCCAGGTGGGCGGGGCCTGGAACCCGAACTCGGAGCAGAACCTCGGGACCCGCTCGCGGTAGGCGGTGTAGTCGCGCTGGTTCCACACGTCCCACACGTGGGTGGTGCCGTGGCCGGGGTCGTTCGGGTGCAGCTCGCCCGCGGGCACGCCGGGGTTGGCGGGGCTGCCCGGGGAGTACGGGCGGGTGGGGTCCAGCTCCGCCAGGACCGCCGGGAACACCCCCTCGTAGTACCCCAGGCCCCAGGTCGACTCGCCGAGCTGTTCCTTCCAGCCCCAGTCCTCGTGGCCCCAGATGTTCTCGTTGCCGCCGTTCCACAGGACCAGGGAGGGGTGCGGGCACAGGCGGGTGACGTTCTCGCGGGCCTCGGCGACGAACTCCGAGTACAGCGGTTCCTCCTCCGAGTACGCCGCGCACGCCAGCGGGAAGTCCTGCCACACCATCAGGCCCCTGGCGTCGGCGAGGTCGTAGAAGTCGTCGGACTCGTAGACGCCCCCGCCCCACACCCGCACCAGGTTGACGTGCGCCTCCAGCGCGCGGTCAAGCGCCGCGGCGCAGCGCTCGCGGGTCACCCGGGTCAGCAGGTGGTCCTCGGGGATCCAGTTCGCGCCGCGTGCGAACACCGGCTGGCCGTTGACGACGAGGGTGAAGCGCGAACCGTGCTCGTCGGGGGTGGTGTCCAGCTCCACGGTGCGGAACGCGGTGCGCAGCCGGAGGGAGCCCAGTTCCGCGCCGCCGGCGGACAACCGCACCACCACGTCCACCAGGGGCTGCTCGCCGTACCCGACGGGCCACCACACGGGGGCGTCGGGGACCTCCAGCTCGACGAGCGCGGAAGCCTGCGCGGGGCCCAGGTGCGCGACGCCCGCCGCGCCGAGGCCCGGCAGCTCCACCTGCACGATCAGGTCGCCGGGCTCGCGCAGGCCGCAGCGCTCGACGTCGACGTGCACCGCCAGGCGACCGGTGGTGCCCTCCAGCGTCGCCAGCGGGCGCACGGCGGCCAGCCGGGCGGTGCGCCAGCGCTGCACGCCCGCCGGCCGCCAGATCCCGGCGGTCTGCAGGTCCGGGCCCCAGTCCCAGCCGAAGCTGCACGCCATCTTGCGCACCGCGTTGAAGGGGTGGTCGTAGGCGCGCGGGCGCGAGCCGACCTCCTTCTCCACCGCCTCGGCGTGCTCCAGGGCGGAGTCGAAGCGCACCCGCAGGTCGCCCCCGCCGGCGCGCAGGACGCCGGTGACGTCGAACCGGAACGTGCGGTGCATGTTCGCGGTGCGGCCCAGTTCCACGCCGTCCAGGGTGATCGTGGCGACGGTGTCCAGGCCGGTGAAGACGAGGTCGACGCGCTCGCCCTCGGCGGGTGCGGCCTCGCCGGCGGCGGCCAGGTCGAGGCGGTACTCCCAGGCGCTGCGGTGCAGCCAGGCCAGCGCGGTCTCGTTCTCGCCGAGGTACGGGTCGGGGATGAGCCCGGCGTCCAGCAGGTGGGTGTGCACGGTGCCCGGCACCGTCACCGGCAGCGGCCCGTCCGCCAGGGCGCGGGACACCGGTCCGGGCAGGTCACCGCCGACGGGGTGCAGCGTCCAGCCGGTGGTCAGTTCACGTTCGCGCACGGGCGGTGGCTCCTTCGGCGCTGCCGGGGCGGGCCACGTCGTCGACGTGGACCCACTCGCCGGTGCGGTGGTCGTAGCAGACGGAGTCGTCGATGCCGGCCCGGTCGGGCGCGGCCTCGGAGGAGACGACCTTGCCGAGGCGCTCGGGGTCGGGTGCCGCCAGCGCCAGCAGCTTGGTGTAGTCGTGGTGGGGGTCGAGGATCACGGCGTCGGCCGGGCCGCGCTCCACGACGCGGCCCCGGTACAGCACGAGGACCTCGTCGGAGAAGTGCCGGGCCGTGGCCAGGTCGTGGGTGATGTAGAGCACCGCGAGGGCGTCCTCGCGCTGCAGCCGGCCCAGCAGGTTCAGCACGCCCAGCCGGATCGACACGTCGAGCATGGAGACGGGTTCGTCCGCGATCAGGACCTGCGCACCGGGGGCCAGGGCGCGGGCGATGGCGACGCGCTGGCGCTGCCCGCCGGACAGCTCGTGCGGGCGGCGCGCGGCGATGTCGGCGGCCGGGGTGAGGTTCACCCGCTCCAGCATCTCCAGCACCCGCTCGCGCGTCCGCTCGGCGCCGCGGGTGCGCCCGTGCAGCAGCAGCGGGCGCGCGACGTGGTGCTCCACGGAGTGGAACGGGTTCAGCGAGGCGAACGGGTCCTGGAACACCATCTGCACGTGCCGGCGGTACAGCGAGCCCTGCACGGGGGTGCCGTCGTCCAGGCGCACGTCGATGGTGCCGGAACTGGGCCGTTCCAGGCGGGTGAGCATCCTGGCGATGGTGGACTTGCCGGAACCGGACTCGCCCACGAGCGCGACGGTGCGGCCGGGCACCAGGTCGAAGCTCACCCGGTCCACCGCCCGCAGCGCGCGGCGGCGCAGGCCCTGCCGGGTCCGGTACTCCTTGGTCAGGGCGCTGACGTGGACGCTGGTCACCGCTGCTCCTCGGGGTCGTCGGTCTCGCCCGTGCGCACGAAGGCGCCGCGCTCGCCGCTGAGGCTGGGGAAGGACCGCAGCAGGCGGCGGGTGTACGGGTGGGCGGCGTGGCGGTACAGGTCCTCGGCGGTGGCCAGCTCCACGACCTCCCCGCGCAGCATGACCGCGATGCGGTCGCTGATCTCCAGCAGCAGCGGCAGGTCGTGGGTGATGAACACGACGGCGAAACCCAGTTCGTCGCGCAGGCGCACGATCTCGCGCAGGATGTCGCGCTGCACGACGACGTCCAGCGCCGTCGTCGGCTCGTCCATGATCATCACCTGGGGTTCCAGGAGCATCGCCATCGCGATCATCACGCGCTGGCGCATGCCGCCGGACAGCTCGTGCGGGTAGGACCGCAGCCGCGCGGGGTCCACCCCCACCCGGGTGAGCACGTCCGCGGAGCGCTCGCGGCGGGAGCGCCGGTCCAGGGAGCGGTCGTGGGCGCGCAGCGTGTCGTCCAGCTGGGCGCCGACGGTGCGCACCGGGTTCAGCGCGTTCATCGCGCCCTGGAACACCATGGACAGCTTCGCCCACCGGAACCGCCGCAGCTCCTCGTCCGCCAGGGCCAGGACGTCCACGTCCCGCCCGTCGCGGTCGTGGAAGACGACCGAGCCTGAGGCGATGCGCGCCGGCGGCTGGTGCAGCCGGTTGATCGCGTACGCCAGGGTCGTCTTGCCGCACCCCGACTCCCCCGCCAGGCCCAGGACCTCCCCGCGGTGCAGGTCGAAGCTCGCACCCCGCACCGCCGTCACCGGCTGCTCGGTCTCGTAGACGACGCTGAGGTCGCGGACGCTGACGACCGCGGTGCCCGCCGGTGCCCCCGGCCGGTCCTGCCGCACGGCAGTGGTGCTCACGCCGCACCTCCCTCCTCGGCACCGGCCGCCCGGCGGGCGCGCCGCCGGTGCAGCCGGGCGTTCTTCAGCTTGGGGTTCACGATCTCGTCGATGGAGAAGTTGATGAGGGACAGGCCCGTGCCGAACGCGGCGATCACCAGGCCCGGCGGCGCGAACCACCACCAGGCGCCCAGCGGCAGGGCGAAACCGTTCTGGGCGTAGAACAGCATCGTGCCCAGGGTCGCCGAGCCGGAGGCCCCCAGGCCCAGGAACGACAGGCCCGCCTCGCCCAGGACGGCCGCGATGATGGCGAACACGAACTGCGAGGCCAGCACGGGCAGCAGGTTCGGCAGGATCTCCACCGCGATGACCCGCCAGGGCCGCTCCCCGGACAGCTTCGCGGCGGACACGTAGTCGCGGTTGCGCACCGACAGCGTCTGGGCGCGCAGCACGCGGGCCGACGCCGCCCAGCTCGTCAGCGCCAGGACCACCGCGATGGTCCACAGCCCCCGGCTCTCCCGCGGCACGAACCCGGAGATGACGATGACCAGCGGCAGGCCGGGGATGACGAGGAACACGTTGGACAGCAGGGAGAAGACCTCGTCGGCCGCTCCCCCGAGGTAGGCGCCGTAGATGCCGAAGAACGCCGACAGCACGGTCGCCAGAACCCCCACGATCAGCCCGATCTGCAGCGATCCGCGGGTGGCGAAGGCCAGCTGGGCGAACACGTCCTGACCGGTCTGGGTCGTGCCCAGCCACAGCTCCGGCGACGGCCCGGTCAGGCCGACGTCCCGGATCGCGTCGGGGTCACCGACGAAGAACGGCGCCAGCACCCCGAAGGCGACGATGCCGCCCACCAGGACCAGCCCGGTCGCCAGCCACGGCGTCATCGTCGGCAGCATCGCCCGCCACGCCGCTCCCGGCCGGCCGGTGCTGCCCGCCGCTGGTTCCCGCTGCACCGGCTGGGCGAGGGGCTGGGTGTTCGTCATGTCTCCTCCGCGGGGGTGGGCCGTGCGCTCAGGACCGGGACCGCGTGCGCGGGTCGATGAGGCCGTAGAGCAGGTCGACGACCAGGTTGGCGCCGAGGACGGCCAGGGTGATGAACAGGAAGACGCCCTGCATGAGCGCGTAGTCGTTGTTGGTCACCGCGCCCAGCAGGCGCGAGCCGATTCCCGGGTAGGAGAAGACCTGCTCGGTGACCACCGACCCGGAGACGACGAACCCCAGGGCGATGGCGAACCCGGCGATCGAGGGGAGCACCGCGTTGCGCGCGGCGTAGTTGCGCATGACCTCCCGCGCGGGCAGGCCCTTGGCCCTGGCGGTGAGGACGTAGTCCTCCGAGAGGGTGGAGACCATCATGTTGCGCATCCCCAGCAGCCAGCCGCCCAGGGACCCGATCACGATGGTCAGGGCCGGCAGGAACCCGTAGTAGACGGCGGAGGCGATGAACTCGCCGTTCCACCCGGGGGTCAGCACGACGTCGTACCCGCCCTGGGCGGGGAAGAGCTCCAGCGAGCGGGACAGGACGTACACCAGCACCAGCGACAGCCAGAAGTACGGCACCGCCGCCAGCAGGGTCGTGGAGGGCACGAGGGAGTCCAGCCAGCTGCCCGGGCGCCACCCGGCGATCGCCCCCAGGACGACGCCGATCACGGCAGCGAGCACCGTGGCGATGCCGATGAGGACCAGGGTCCACGGCATGGAGGCGGCGATGACCTCCGTGACGGGTGCCGGGAAGTAGCTGATGGAGGTCCCCAGGTCACCCCGGGCGATGTTCGTCAGGTACGTCCAGTACTGCTGCAGCAGCGGGTCGCCGGTGTCGCCGCCCAGCAGGGTGGCGTAGGCCTTCCGGGTCTCCGGCGTCACCGTGGCGCCGCGCTGGCTGAGCTTGGCGAGCAGGATGTCGACCGGGTCGCCCGGCAGCATCCGGGGGATGAGGAAGTTCAGGGTGAGGGCCGCCCAGAAGGCGATCGCGTAGAAGCCGAGCTTGCGCAGCAGGAAGGCCACGGCTCAGCCACCGTTGACGGTGAGGTTCTTGAAGATCTGCGCGGCGTCGAACGCGGACCACACGGCCGGGAAGGCGTACTGGTCCTCGTCGGTGGGCCATCCGGAGAACTTCTCCACGTTCCAGACGCTGGTGGTGCCGCCGGTGAGGATCGGGACGTACGGCATCTGGTCGACGATCGCGGTCTGGATGACGTCGAACTGCGCCTGCCGGGCCGCCTCGTCCTCCGGGGCGATCCCGCGCAGGGCTTCGAGGGCGGCGTCCACGGCGGGGTCGGAGAACCGGGAGTAGTTGTTGCCCGGCGACTTCTCCCCCACGGGCGCCGTCATCTCCCCGGCGTAGAAGTAGTTGTAGAGGTAGTACGGGTCGGGGGAGGGTCCCTGCCACAGCGAGTCGATGGCGAGCTGGAAGTTCCCCTTCATGCGCTTGTCGGTCCACTCGTTCCAGGAGGACTGCGCCGCCTGCAGCTCGATGCCGGCGGCCTTCGCCTGCTGGGAGATGGTCTGGATGGCGGTGATGTAGTCGGTCCAGCCGGTGACGACCTCGATCGTCATCGACAGCCGCTGCCCGTCCTTGGCGTAGATCCCGTCGGCGCCCTTGACGTACCCGGCCTCCTCGAGGATCCGCGTGGCCTCGGCCAGGTCGGGGCCGGAGGGGGCGACCTTCGGCTCCACCGCGTCGGAGATCGTGGACTCCTGCGTGGCGGTCAGAGCGAACGTCGGGGAGATCTCGGCGGCGGTCTCCTGGAACGCGAGCTTGTTCAGCTGCGTGCGGTCCATGGCGTAGAAGAGCGCGCGTCGGACGGCGGGGTCGGTCTGCGGGCCGGTGCAGCCCAGGGCGACGTTCGCGCACGTCCCCAGCACCATCTGGTTCTGCGCCGCGGTCCCGGTGTCGTAGGACGGGAAGTTCTCGTTGACGTTCTGCATGTCGGGCACGGGGCCGGTCTGCCAGTCGATGGTCCCGCCGGCGATGGCGTCGGCACCGGCCTGGTTGCCGGACAGGGCGACGTAGCGGATGGTCTTCACCTCCGGCGCGCCGCCCCAGTACCCCTCGTTGGCGGAGAAGGTGAACGCCTGCGGCTTGAAGTCGCCCAGCACGTAGGCGCCCGTGCCGACGGGCTCCTCCATGATGTCGGTGGTGGGGTCGATGTCCTTCCACAGGTGCTCGGGCACGATGTAGATCTGGCTGAGGACGTCGGGGCCGGAGGTGTACGCCGGGGCGTCCCAGGTGAAGGTCACGTGGGTGTCGTCGACGACGGCGACCGTCCCGTCGTAGCCGGTGCCGTTGATGCCCGGGGTGTTCTTCAGCATGTCGAACGTGAAGGCCACGTCCTGCGCGGTGAACGGCTCCCCGTCCGACCACTCCACCCCCTCGCGCAGGGTGACGCTCAGCTGGGTGCCGTCCTCGTTCCAGGAGTACTCGGTGCCCAGCAGCGGCACCGGGTCGCTCTCCTGCGCCTTGTTGATGAAGAACAGCGACTCGAAGACGGTTCCCTGGCCACCGATCGACGACGGCGCGTAGGGGTTGAAGTTGAACTGGTAGTCGCCGGCCTGGCCGGTGTACGCGACGAGGGTGGTGGATCGGTCGCTCGCGGCGTCGTCGGAACCCGAGCAGCCGGTGGCGAGCAGGGCGAGAGAGGCCGTGCCCGCGGCGAGCGCCATCAGCGGGCGGCGCGAGCCACGGCGGGTGGAGAAGGAGGGCATGGGCGTTCCTCGATCCGACGCCGCAGCTCCGCGGCGTTGCGAGTGCCAGGCCGCTCCGCGGACGCCCCCGTCGGCGCCGGCGGAACCGTCGCGGCCTGCCTGGCCCCGATTCTTAACCGGCTTGACTTAGAGTGTCAACGTTCTGCGACGACCTGCTCCACCCGGTCACCGCCGGAACGGCGAGGACCTGCCACCCGGCTCCGCTCAGCGCAGGTGACCCTTGGTGACGCTGCGCAGGTGACCCTCGGAGACGTTGCGCAGGTGGCCGGTGGAGACGTTCCGCAGGTGCCCGGTCTTCACGGTGGTCTTCACGGCGCTCTTCGCCGGGGCCTTCGCGGTGGCGGAGACCTTCACCGCGACCTTCGGTGCGGCGGCGGCGGCGGGAGCCGCGGCGGCCGAACCGGCGAGCACGGAGCCGGCGACGAGCAGGGCGGCGAAGACGCGGGGAACGGACACGGTGACTCTCCTCCAGACGTGATCGGGACGGAGCGTCACCGACAACAGAGGCATCGACCCCGTCCTCCGCGCGCTTGAGCAACGATTTCCGGAAGTCGACGTCACGCACAGTCACTGCGCTCGCCGGCGGTCCGGCCCGCGGCCCGTCGAGTGGCGACCCGCCGACCCCGGTGCGACCCTCGGAGCACCTCGAGGAGGAGGACGACGTGGACGCTCGGGCGAGTACGGAGCAGGACCTGCTGCAGGTGCTGCACGAGGGCAGGCCGGTACGGCCGGTGCGGGGCACCCGCGCGGCCGACCTGGACGGGGGCAGGGTCCTGGCGTGGTGGGAGGGGTTCCGCGACCAGGTGGTGGCGCGCCGCGGCGAGCTGGACGGCGTGGCCGGCACGCTCGTCGAGACGGTGCTGGCAGCCGACGGCGAGGTGGCGGCCCTGCCGCCGGATCCGGACCCCGGGCAGCTGTTCGACGCCGTCGCACGCGGCGCCGGGCGGGTCCACGGGCCGCTGCAGCCGCTGGCGGCCTGGTTCGGCGAGATGGCGCGGGTGTGCGCGCAGGAGGTCGGCACGCACCAGCTCGCCCTGGCGGCCGAGCACGTCGGAGCCCCCGGCCCCGACGGCGACCCCCCGGTGCTGCAGGCGATGGCCCCGGCAGCGCGAGCCCTGTCCGACGCGGACGCGGCCGGCGTCCCGGCCGTCACGGCCCTGACCGCCGCCTACCGCGCGGCCGCCGACGGCGCTCGTGGCACGGTGCACGAGGGCTCGGTGGACCCGGTGGCCCTGACGGTCGCGTGGTTCTTCGAGCGCGGCACGGTCGTCTGACCCGGCCCACCTGCGCACCGCTCTCGCGCCCCCTCCCGCGGTGATCTTGCACGGTTGAATCTTCACTCGTGCAAGATCACCGCAGGAGGGGGCGCGAGGGGCGTTCGGGTGACGGGGCGGGGCAGGTACTTGCGTCTTCAATGACCCGCCGGTTATGGTCGACCCAGAAGTTGAGCACTCAACAACCTGGGGAGACCGCGATGGCCTGGTTCGGCAAGAAGAACACCGAGACGACTGCGAACGGCACCGCGACGGCGACGCTGCCCGCACCCGCCGCGCTGCCGCAGGTGCCCGGCTACCTGCCCGGCACCTGGACCATCGACGCCTCGCACTCCGAGGTGTCCTTCACCGTGCGGCACATGGCCGTCAGCAAGGTCCGCGGCCGCCTCGGCGGGGTGTCCGGCGAGGTCGTCCTGGCCGAGGACCCCGCCCGATCCACCGTCACCGCCGCCATCGACGTCACCTCGCTGACCACGTTCAACGAGCAGCGCGACGCGCACGTCCACAGCGGCGACTTCTTCGACGTCGCCAACCACCCGACCGCGACGTTCACCTCCACCGCCCTCACCCACGACGGCGACGACTTCCAGCTCACCGGCGACCTCACCCTCAAGGGCGTCACCCGGCCCGTCACCCTCACCCTCGAGGTCTCCGGCATCGGCCCCGACGCCTACGGCGGCACCCGCGCCGGGTTCTCGGCCAAGGGCCGCATCGACCGCCGTGACTTCGGCATCTCCTTCGACGCCAAGCTCGACAACGGCGGCCTCGTCGTCGCCGACAAGGTCGACCTCGAGCTCGACGTCGAAGCGGTGCTCAACGCCTGAGGGGAACCCCCGGGACCACCCTCCCCAGGACGGTCCGCAGCATCGGTCCCCGCGGCGACGACGCCATCAGGCGCAGGTCGTCCGCGGGGCCGGTGCTCCCGTCCAGGAAACCCAGGACCCGGTGCACCGGGTTCCGGGCGAACAACCCGGTGAAGAAGCCCGCCCCGTCCACGCGTCCGCTCGCCAGCGCCTCCAGCACCAGGGAATCCATGGCCAGGTGCCGGCGACGGTGCGCCGGCGGCAGCACCAGCGGTGAACCCGCCCGCGCCCGCTCGGCCAGCACGTCGGCCTGGCGCTGCAGGGCGCTGAACGCGTACCCGGTGGACGGGCGAACCGACCCGGAGGCGGCGCCCCAGCGCAGCACCCCGGGAACCCCGGACGGCGGGAAGCGCGCGTCCGTCATGGGGATGACGCCCCGCTCGGAACCCAGAACCTCCACCTCACCGATCCCGCTGCGGCGCAGGTACTCCCGCAGCGCGGAGTCGTACTCCTCATCGCTCAGCAGCCCCGCCGAGAACTCCGTGTACTCCACCAGCGCCTCGTGCGGCGACGTCGGCAGCACGTAACCGAACGCCACCCCGCCGGCCGGCTGCGGAACCCGGAAGTCCATCATCGTGACCGTCGACGGGTCGAACACCGGGCGCCGCGAACGCACCCGCCGGCCCAGGAAGTGCTGCAGCAGCAACGTGCGGCCCGTGCGGGGGACCGGCACCGGCCGGGTGTCCACCACCGTCCACCCCGGCTCGCGCAGATCGGCCGCGTCCTCGACCACGGCCTCCTCCACCGGAACACCCGCACCGGTCAGGCGCTCGCGCACCGCGGCGTCGAGGTCCTGCGAGCGCAGCATCCGGTAGCGCCAGGACCCCAGGTGGGCCACCACCTGCTCCCCCGTCCCCGGGACGATCCGCACCCGGGGCCACGACGCCGACACCAGGTGCCCGAACGGTCCCGGCCCGCCCTGGCCCCACGTGCACCAGGTGCGCTCGGGGGTGCGCCGGCCCGAGCCCCCCGGCGCCTCCACGACGCGCAGCGGGACCCCGGAACCCGCCAGCCGCCACGCCAGGCTCGCGCCCGCCGCGCCCAGCCCGACGACCACGACACCCTGCACCCCGGGAAGACCCACGGCCCTAGGCTCCCAGGGCCAGAGGACCGATGCCCCGGGAGGCACCCGTGAAGCTCGTCACCGGATTCCGCGACTTCGTCCTGCGCGGGAACGTCATCGACCTCGCGGTGGCCGTCGTCATCGGCACCGCGTTCACGGCCGTGGTGACGGCCGTCGTGCAAGGGCTCATCAACCCGCTCATCGCCGCGGTCGGCGGGGGCCCGAACCTCGCCGGCACCTGGGTGGTCCCGCTGCGCACGATCGTCGTGGACGGCCAGGAGCAGCAGGTCGGGCTGCAGCTCGGCACGGTCGTCGGCGCCGTCCTGAACTTCCTCATCGTCGCCGCCGTCGTGTACTTCCTCGTCGTCACACCCTTGAACCGCCTGCTGGCCCTGCGCAAGGACGAGTCGGCCCCCGCACCGGCCGCGCCCAGCGAGGACGTGCGGCTGCTCACCGAGATCCGCGACCTCCTGGCGCAGCAGCAGGGCGGCTCCCCGGCCGGGGACCGGAGCCCCCGGCCCGGGGCTTAGCGCCCGGAGGAGCTCTCCGGACCGGTGTCCCCGGAGACGGCCTGCTCGGCGTCGCGCTCGTCGATGAGGACACCCGCGAGCGGGTCGCCCGCACCGGTGCCCGCCGGGATGTCCTCCTCCGTGCCGAGCGGATCCTCGGGGCTGCGGGCGGGCGAGGGCTGGATGCCGCCGTCGGAGCCGCGGGCCACCTGGCGGCTGCCGCTCTCCTCCACCGCGCGCACCTCGGCGTTGTCGGTGGGGTCGACCCGGTCGGTGGGCTCGGTGCTCTTGCCGGTCTCGTCGCTCGGAGTGCTCACGGCTCACCACCCTGACCGCGCCCCCGCTCCCTCGCCACCGGAACCTCCACCCCTCGGTGATCTTGCACGGTTGAACGTTCACCCGTGCAAGATCA
>NZ_JBKBCT010000189.1:0-533 GCF_050871525.1 Kineococcus auxinigenes
TGTCTTGACGGCACTCGTCGGCGCGTTGGCCTTGTTGGGCACGCTGTTTCTTTGGACGCAAAAGAATGCGGGCCGCGCTTATCGCGAGGCATACCTACACACGTTCGGATTCCGGGCAGACGCTCTCCCATGGAATACGGACGACCTCGCACTTTTGGGTTACTTCGCGCAAGTTGACGTTGTGCTGCTAATGCTGGGCTTGTTTATCGCGCTGGCGTTGCTTGGGGCAGCTCTAGCAATTGCCGGGGATTACTTGAGTCGACGTTTTTTCAAAGAAAAAGAAAGTGACGAAGTCAAGGGGGAAGGTAAAGGCAAAAAAATGGAGAAGAAATTCACCATTCCGCCAGCGGCCGCAATCTACTGGTCCATTGCGGTTGTTCTGGTGGCTTTTGCGTACTTCAACTTGATTCCGATTGCGCTTTTTCAAAAAATGAAGACAAAGGGCGTGCTTGACGCTCAAAATCAGATTGGCCTTATCGAAAACTTGGATTCGGAGAAGTTTAAAGAGGGTGGGATTAATTTTGTCGAGATTG
>NZ_JBKBCT010000190.1:0-532 GCF_050871525.1 Kineococcus auxinigenes
AGACCTCTACGATTTGATGGACTGGCGTTCCACATGTCCGCCAGGCCAGTCGATTGAGCTTGATGACGGCTTCTATCACGTCACCTTGCTTAGCAGCCAACCTGCGTCCGGCGTGATGGGGGACAATCAACTCGTTGGCATATATCTACAGCAGCTGCCTGAGATGCCAAAGCTCAGATACAGCGGCGTGCCAACGTTGTGCTGACCCGCAGCCGTTGGCAGTCCGCTCTCGGCCAGAAGCGGCCGTTAGACAGTTGGACCATGTCCGTCGACCAGACCCAGAAAGACCATGCAAATTGAAGAGCTGTATCAAGCCATTGGAAAGCTCGCGCTCCGAAGTGCCACCGACCTCAACGGTAGGTTGCTGGTGTATGCGGAAGTCCAAACCGGCGTGATTGAGTCGGCGTTGTTCTACGAGCGCGGTGATGCCCGAGTGGTGACATTCCGGCATTGCAACGATGAGTTACTGAGCGCCCTGTATGAGATTTGGGAGCGCTGGCAAGAGGTCCCAGGTAACGAGGCGTGGTTCTGT
>NZ_JBKBCT010000054.1:0-27196 GCF_050871525.1 Kineococcus auxinigenes
CCCCGGCTAGCTCGCCGTCGTGCGGTCCCGCGGCGGGGTCGGTGGCGCGGCCGCCCCCCGGCGGGTCCGCACCGCCCCCGGCGCCCCAGGAACCGGCCGTGCCGCCGGTGCAGCCCCCCGCACCGCCGACCCCGTCGACGCCCGCGCCGCCCCCGGTCACGGTGCCCCCCGTGCCCACGACGCCGCCCACGACCACGACGCCCCCGGTCACGGTGCCCCCGGTCACGGTGCCCCCGGTCACGCCGCCCCCGGTCACGCCGCCCCCGGCGAGCCCGACGTCCTCGAGCGCGACGTCGACGACCACGACGACCAGTTCCGCACCGGCCCCCGTCCCGCCGGCACCCGTCAGCCCCGGCGGCTTCACCCCCGACCCCCCGCCGGGGGCGGGGACGTCCGCAGCGGCGCCCTGAACCGGCCGGTTCAGCGGGCCGCCGCGACCCCCGCGGCGGCCCGGTCCCTCGAGCCGGCCAGCGCCAGCGCCGCGTAGCCCGCGCCCAGCGCGACGGCCACGCCACCCAGCCGCCCGTCCGCCGGCACCAGCAGCACCGCCGCCGCGCAGGCCAGGCAGTAGCTGACGTTGAAGACGAGGTCGTAGGCGGTGAACACCCGGCCGCGGTAGGCGTCGTCGACGCTGCGCTGCACGACGGTGTCCACGCCGATCTTCGCGCCCTGCCCGCCCAGGCCGAGCGCGCCGGCGGCCACGGCCAGGACCGCCGGCGACGTGCTCAGCCCCACCACCACCTGCCCGGCGCCGGCCACCAGCAGGCACAGCGCGATCCAGGTGCGCACCCGCCCACCGCGCGCACCCCACGGAGCCAGGACGGCCGCCAGCCCCGAACCGGCGGCCACCGCGCTCAGCAGCACCCCCAGCGCCGCCAGCCCCGCGGCCGGGTCCCCGCCGGTCAGGGTGGTGCGGCACAGCACGACCACCGCCACCGTCGTCAGGCCGAACGCCCAGCGGTGCCAGGCCACCACGCCCAGCGCCGCCGCCGCGGCCCGCCGCTCACCCAGGTGCGCCACGCCGTCGCGCACGTCGCGCACGCTGGCGCGCAGCACCCCGCCGACCGTGCGCTGCGCCGCCGGCGAGGTGGCGGGGGAGGGGCCGGCGGGGGCGCTCGCGGGCCCCGGGCCGAGCAGGCCGCGCGGGAAGCGCAGGGCCAGCGCACCGGCCAGCAGGTACCCGCCGGCGGCGGCCAGCAGCGCCACCACGTCCGCGCCGCCGCCCGTGCCGGCCGCCGCGGTCAGCGCCACCGTGAGCGCCGCCCCCGCGCCGGCGGCGACCGTGCCCGCGCTGGGGGTGACCGCGTTGGCCAGCACCAGCCGGTCGGGGGCCACCACCCGCGGCAGCGCGGCCGACAGCCCCGCCAGCAGCCCCCGGTTCACCGACAGCACCGCCAGCGCCAGGGCGCCCACCGCGACGTCACCGGCGCCGCGGGCCAGGGCCAGCGCCGCGCACACCGCCAGCGCCGCGCGCAGCAGGTTGCCCAGCCCCAGCACCGAGCGCCGCGGCCGGCGGTCCAGCAGCACCCCGGCCCACGGCCCCACCACGGTGAACGGCAGCAGCAGCACCGCGGAGGCGAGCGCCACCTGCGCGGGGGTGGCCTGCCGCTCGGGGGAGAAGAAGAACAAGGACGCCAGCCCCGCCTGGAAGGCGCCGTCGGCGGCCTGCCCGGCCAGCCGCACCCCCAGCAGGTGGCGGTAGCGCCGGGTGCGGGCCAGCTGCCCCAGTTCTGCGAGCACTCCCGGCTGCGGCACGCGGCCACGCTACGGGCACCGCCGTCCGGCCGTGGAGGTCTGGTGCACACCCGGCGGGGGTCCCCGGCCTGGCGGGCGGCGCCCCGGGCGGCGCGCATACTGGGACGGCCGGTGGGTGGGGGCCCGGGCACGACCCGGCCCCGCTGAAGATCCGGCCGGCGCCTGCCGATGCACCGGCAGCGCCCCCGCGCCGCGGTGCGAGCCCGGCTCGCCCCGCACCCCCGACGCCCGGAGGACCAGACCGCAGTGGCCGCACGTCGTCCCGCCCCCGCCCCCTCGTCCCGCCGCCCGCAGCGCCGCCCGCGGCGCCGGGGCCGGCGCGTGCTGGCGTGGCTGGGCGGGCTGCTCGTCGCCGGTGCCGTCCTCGGCGTGGCCGGCTTCGCCACCGCGTACGCGCTGGTGGACGTGCCCGACCCCAACGAGCTGGCCGACGCGCAGACCAGCACCGTGTACTACTCCGACGGCACCACGCCCATCGGCACCTTCGCCGAGGTCAACCGGCAGGACGTCGGCATCGAGCAGGTGCCGGAGGTCGTGCAGCACGCCGTCCTGGCCGCGGAGGACCGCTCCTTCTACGAGAACCGCGGCGTCTCGCCCAGCGGCATCGTCCGCGCGCTGTGGAGCAACGTCAGCGACGGCACCCAGCAGGGCGGCTCGACGATCACCCAGCAGTACGTGAAGAACTACTACCTGTCCTCCGAGCAGACGTACACGCGCAAGCTCAAGGAGTTCTTCATCGCGCTGAAGATCGACCAGCAGCAGACCAAGGCGGAGACGCTCGAGGACTACCTCAACACCGTCTACTTCGGCCGCAGCGCCTACGGCATCCAGGCCGCCGCGCAGGCGTACTTCGGCGTGGACGTGGAGCAGCTGAACGCCTCCCAGGGCGCCCTGCTGGCCGCCGTGCTGAAGGCGCCGAGCAACTACGACCCGCACAACGACGCCGAGGCCGCCGCGCAGCGCGTGGACTACGTCCTGGACGGCATGGTCGAGGAGGGCTGGCTGAGCGCCGAGGAGCGGGCGCAGGCGGGGCTGCCGGAGACCGTCGAGGACACCGAGCCGGACCAGCTCGCCGGTCCCGAGGGCTACCTGCTGGACACCGTCAAGCGGGAGCTGACCAGCAGCACCGTCGGCCTGACCGAGGAGGAGGTCGAGCGCGGCGGCCTGAGCATCGTCACCACCTTCGACGCGCGGGCGCAGGCCGCGGCCGTCGAGGCCGTGCAGGACCGGCTGCCCGAGGAGCTGCCCGAGGGCTTCCACGTCGCGCTGTCCGCGATCGACCCCGCCACCGGCGGGGTGGTCGCCATGTACGCCGGGGCGGACTACCTGGAGCGCCAGCGCAACGCCGTCACCCAGGACACCGCGCAGGCCGGCTCCACCTTCAAGCCGTTCACCCTGGTGGCGGCCCTGGAGGAGGGCACCTCGCTGCGCAGCACGTACAGCGGCACCAGCCCGATGACGGTGGACGGCTGGAAGGTCTCCAACTTCGGCGGCTCCTCCTACGGGCGCATCAACCTGCTCACCGCCACCGCGAACTCGGTGAACACCGTGTACGCGCAGCTCAACGAGGAGGTCGGCCCCGAGGCCACCCGCGACGTCGCGATCCGCGCCGGCTACCCGGCGGCCACCGCCGGCCTGGCCGACGAGGACACCACCATCTCCAACGTGCTGGGCACCGCGTCCCCGCACCCCATCGACGTCACCCAGGCGTACGCGACCTTCGCGGCGCAGGGCGTGCGCACCCAGTGGCACACCATCGTCAGCGTCACCGACTCCGACGGCACCCGCTCGTACACCGCCTCCCCGGCGCAGGAGCGCGTCTTCTCCGAGGACGTCGCCGCCGACGCCACCTACGCCATGCAGCAGGTCGTGCAGCAGGGCAGCGGCCGCTACGCGCGCAACCTGGGCCGCCCCGCGGCCGGCAAGACCGGCACCTCCTCGAGCAACAAGTCGGCCTGGTTCGCCGGCTACACCCCGCAGCTCGCCGCCTCCGTGGCGCTCTACCAGTCCGGCCCGAACGGCGAGGCGCAGTCGCTGGACCTGGGCGGCGGCGAGGTCACCGGCGGCTCCTACCCGGTGCGGATCTGGACCGACTTCATGGAGGACGCGCTGGAGGGCACCGAGGAGCAGGACTTCCCCGACCCCGCCTACGTGGGCTCCTCGCGCGGCTCGTCATCCTCGTCCTCGCGCGGCTCCTCCGGCTCCTCGTCGACGGCCACCCGCAGCTCCACCCCCACGGCCACGCAGTCGCCCACCAGCACGGAGACCGCCTCCCCCACGGAGACCGCCTCGCCCACGGGCACCGCCACGGCCACCGCCACCTCCAGCCCGAGCGCCACCGCCACCTCCCGGCCCACCACCTCGCGCCCCACCGCCACCGCCACCTCCGGCGGCGGGGACGGCGACGCCGAGGAGGAGACCGACGGCGCTGCAGCCCGGGAGGAGGCGGACGCCACCGCCGCACCGAGCGCGGCCGCCGCGCAGTAGCCGCGGGGTGGTCACGGGGTGGCCCCGCGCGGCCGCCGAGCCGGCGGGTGACCGCGGCGGCACCGCCGGATGGGTCAAGCTGCTGCCGTGAGCACCGGCACCCCCGCACCCCCGCCCACCGGCACCGGCAGCCCCGAGCCCCGCACCGCCGAGCCCGTCGCGCCCCTGCCGCCCACCGCGGCCGACCCGGTGGCGCGCGCGGCCAGCGAGGTGATCGGCGGGCCGGCCGGCCGGCGCCTGGCCCCGCAGGCCCCCCGGTGGGCGCGGCCGCTGCCGGTGCTGGTGGCGCTGACCACGGTGCTGGTGGCCCTGGGCGCCGCGAGCAAGCACCACTGCCGCGCGCGGGGCTGGAGCACCCCCGACCAGTTCGTGCACGCCTGCTACTCCGACCTGCCGGTCGTGTACACGTCCTCGGGGCTGTCGCAGGGCCTGGGCCCGTACGGCGACGGGGTCTCGCTGGGGCAGCCGCCGGTCACGGCCGCCCTGGCCTGGCTGATCGGCCTGGTGGCCCCGCGCGGCACCGGCGCCGACGCCCAGCGCGCCTACTTCGACGCCGGCGCCGTGGTCCTGCTGGTGGCCGCGCTGGTCACCGTGGTCGCGGTGGCGCTGGCGGCGGGCCGCCGCCGCAGCTGGGACGCGCTCCTGGTGGCCCTCAGCCCCCTGCTGGTCCTGTCGGGCCTGGTCTCCCTGGACCTGGCCGGGGTCGCGCTGGCCAGCGCGGGCCTGGCGCTGTGGGCGCGCCGGCGCCCCCTGGCCGCGGGGCTGCTGCTGGGGCTGGCCGTCGCGGCGCGCACCTACCCGGTGCTGCTGCTGGTCGCGCTGGCGCTGCTGGCCCTGCGCGCGGGCCGCTGGCGCGCGGCCGGCACGACCCTGGCCGCCGCGGCGGCGGCGTGGGTGGCGGTGAACGCCCCCTTCGCGCTGGCGGACGCGCAGGGCTGGAGCGCGTACCTGCGCGACGTCGCCGGGCGCTCCGCCGGGTACGGCTCGCCGTGGCTGCTGCCGCAGCTGGTGGAGCGGGCCGCGGGCTCTCCCGACGCCACGGGCCTGCCCCCCTCGGCCGTGACGGCGATCGCGCTGTGCACCTGGTTCGCGTGGCTGCTGCTGGTGGGGCTGCTGGTGCTGTGGGCGCCGCGCCGCCCGCGCCTGCCGCAGGTGGCGTTCCTGCTGGTGGCCGGGTGCTGCCTGCTGGGCCCCGCGTTCCCGGTGCAGGCGTCGCTGTGGCTGGCGCCGCTGGCGGCGCTGGCGCTGCCCCGCTGGCGCGAGCACCTGCTGTGGTGGGCGGCCGAGGCGGCGTACTTCGCCGGGGTGTGGCTGTTCATCGCCGGGCAGAGCACCCCGGCGCGGGCGCTGCCCCCGGAGCTGTACGCGGTCCTGCTGCTGCTGCGCCTGGCCGCCCTGGCCCACCTGGTCCTCGTCGTGGTGCGCCAGGTGCGCTCGCCGTGGCGGGACCCGGTGCGCGCGGAGGGCCTGGACGACCCCGCCGGCGGCGATCTCGACCGGGCACCGGACGCGCTGGTGGTGCGGGTGGCGTGAGCGCTGCCGCGGTGTCCCCAGGAGCGCCGCGGGCCGGCCGGGAGCAGTCCGCTGTGGACGGCGGCGTCGCCGGGCGCCCGGTGCGGAACGGTGGACCGCCGAGGGGCCGGTAGACTGCTGGGGTTCTGCGCCCGCTGGTCGGGCGTGGACGACGCACCGAGACCCTCCTGCCACGGAGAGACCGTGGCCGCCTGAGACCGAAGGAGGTGGGGAATGAGCGCGCGTCAGTACGAGCTCATGGTGATCCTCGACGCGGAGCTGGAGGAGCGCACGGTCGGCCCGTCGCTCGACCGCTTCCTCAACGTGGTCCGCCAGGGTGGTGGCGAGGTCGGCAAGGTCGACATCTGGGGTCGCCGCCGCATGGCCTACGACATCAAGAAGAAGTCCGAGGGCATCTACGCCGTCGTCGAGCTGAACGCCACGCCCGCCGTGGTGCAGGAGCTCGACCGGCAGCTGAACCTCAACGAGGCGGTGCTGCGGACGAAGCTGCTCCGCGCCGAGGCCGCCTGATGGCGGGGGAGACCGTCATCACGCTGGTCGGGAACCTGACCAACGACCCCGAGCTGCGCTTCACCCCGTCCGGGGCGGCGGTGGCCAACTTCACGGTCGCCTCCACCCCCCGCACGTTCGACCGCCAGTCGAACGAGTGGAAGGACGGCGAGACGCTGTTCATGCGCTGCGCCATCTGGCGCGAGGCGGCCGAGAACGTCGCCGAGTCCCTCACGCGCGGCACCCGGGTGGTCGTCACCGGCCGCCTGCAGTCGCGCACCTTCGACACGAAGGAGGGCGAGAAGCGCACCGTCATCGAGATGCAGGTCGACGAGATCGGCCCCTCGCTGCGCTACGCCACCGCGAAGGTCACCCGGGCCTCCCGCGGTGGAGGCGGCGGTGGCGGGGGCTTCGGCGGCGGCGGCAACTCCGGCGGCGGCAACTCCGGCGGCGGCTTCGGCGGCGGGGGCAACCCCGGCGGTGGCGGGGGCGGCGGCTGGGGCGCGAGCTCCGGCGGCGGCCAGCAGCAGCAGGACGACCCCTGGGCCACCGGCCCCTCGCAGGGGTCCGGCGGCGGCTGGGGCGGCGCGTCCAACGACGACCCGCCGTTCTGACGGGCAGTCCCCCGCAGCACTCCTCCAGGCCCTGCGGGGCCTGACCCTCGGTGCGCCGCGACCGTCGTCGCGGCCCGCCGAGCACCACGAACGACGTCATCCCGGGCCTGAACCCCCGGGCTCTCACGAGAGGGGAGCACCACGATGGCCAAGGTGCCCGTGCGCAAGCCCAAGAAGAAGCAGAACCCGCTCAAGGCAGCCAAGATCGAGAGCGTCGACTACAAGGACACCGCTCTGCTGCGCAAGTTCATCTCCGACCGCGGCAAGATCCGCGCGCGTCGGGTGACGGGCGTGTCCGTTCAGGAGCAGCGTCAGATCGCCAAGGCGATCAAGAACGCTCGCGAGATGGCGCTGCTGCCCTACAGCAGCTCCGCCCGCTGAGGAGGAGGGACGAGATGAAGCTCATCCTCACCCACGAGGTCTCCGGCCTCGGCACGCCCGGCGACGTCGTGGAGGTCAAGGACGGCTACGGCCGCAACTACCTCCTGCCGCGCAACCTGGCCACGCCGTGGACCAAGGGCGGCGAGAAGCAGGTCGAGTCGATCCGCAAGGCTCGCAAGACCCGCGAGATCGCCACCCTGGACGAGGCGAAGTCCGTCAAGCAGTCGCTCGAGTCGCGCACGGTGGCCTACGTCGCCCGTGCCGGCCAGGGCGGCCGCCTGTTCGGCGCCGTCACGCCGGCCGACGTCGCGCAGGCCGTGACCGCCGCCGGTGGTCCCGCGGTCGACAAGCGCAAGATCGAGCTGACCCAGCCGATCCGCACCGTCGGCGTGCACAAGGCGCTCGTGCGCCTGCACCCCGACGTCTCGGCGACCGTCACCATCGACGTCGTCGCGGCCCAGGGCTGACACCAGCTCCGCAGCCCGGAACCGGAGGCCGGTCGCGCAGCGCGCGGCCGGCCTCCGGCGTTCCCGGGCCCCTGCTGCGCTGAACGGGTGGGCCGGCCTCCAGGGACCTCCGCCGGGGGCCGACAGCACCGGTGTGCCTGCGCTCGACACCGTGAAGCTCCCCGTGCGGATCCACTGCGTCCTGGCGCCGCTCGTCATCGTGCTGTGCCTCCTCCTGCCCGAGGGGCTGCCGCGCGCGGTCCTGAACACGCTCATCGGCTTCGCCTGCGCGGGCCTCGTCGTCCTCGGCGTCCACCGGAACCGCCCCCGGGGCGCCGCCGCGTGGTGGCTCATCGCCGCGGGCGTGGGCGCGTGGACGCTCGGCGACGCGCTCTACTCGTACCTGGAACTGGTGCTGGGGATCTCCCCGTTCCCCTCCGTGGCCGACGTCTCCTACCTGGCGGCCTACCCCCTGCTGACGGCCGCCCTGTGGTCCTTCGTGCGCTCGCGCACCGGCGGGCGCGACCGCGAGGGCGTCATCGACACCGCGATCATCTCGATCGGCTTCGCGCTGCTGAGCTGGATCTTCCTCATGCAGCCCACGCTCGCCGACGGCAGCGCCACCGTGCCGACGCGGGTGCTGGCGGCCCTGTACCCGGTGGGCGACGTGCTCCTGCTGGCGCTGCTGGTGCGCCTGTTCACCTCCAGCGGCGCCCGCAGCGCCTCCTTCCGCCTCCTGGGTGCCGGCGTGGTGCTCATGCTCGTCGCCGACAGCGTCTACCAGGTGCAGAGCCTGGACGGCGTCTACTCGCCGGTCCTCGACGCCGGCTGGCTCGCCTCCTACGCCTGCATCGCCGCCGCCGCGCTGCACCCCTCCATGCGGCGGCTGACCGAGCTGGAACCCAGCGCCGGCGTGGCCTTCGGCCGCGGCCGCCTCCTGGCGCTGATGTTCGCCAGCCTGCTCTCGCCCGGCACGATGGTGCTGCAGCTGTGCCTGGGGCTGTCCCTGGAGCCCTGGGCGGTCGCCCTCAGCTCGGTGGTGCTGTTCGTGCTCGTCGTGGTGCGCATGTCCGGGCTGCTGGCCCGCGTGCAGGAGCAGTCCGCGCAGCTGGCCGCGCTCGCCCGCACCGACGCCCTCACCGGCCTGCCCAACCGCCGCAGCGGCGACGCCGAGCTGCACCGGCTGCAGCAGGAGGCGGTGGCCGAGGGGCGGCCGCTGGCGGTGGCGGTGCTCGACCTGGACCGCTTCAAGAGCTTCAACGACACCTTCGGCCACCCCGCCGGGGACCGGCTGCTGTCTCAGGCCGCGCTCGCCTGGACCGCGGGCCTGGACGGCACCGGAGCCGTCCTGGCCCGCTGGGGCGGTGAGGAGTTCCTGGTCGTGCTGCCCGACCGCGACCTGGCGGGTGCCGCCGCCGTGGTGGACGCCCTGCGCGCGCGCACCCCGCTGGGGCAGACGTTCTCCGCGGGCGTGGCGCAGTGGGACCGCACCGAGACCCTCGCCGCCCTCGTCGCCCGCACCGACGAGGCCCTGTACGAGGCCAAGCACGCCGGTCGGGACCGGGTCGTGACCGCCGGGGCGGTGCCGGCCGCGCAGCAGCCCGTGCCGCCGCGGCCGTCCCAGCAGCAGCCGTCCCCGCGCGCCGCGGCGGAGCCCCCCGCCCAGCCGGTCGCCTGAGCGCCGCCCCGCGGTCCCTCACCCGGCGCCGGTGACCACCCACGCGCCGGAGCGCTCGCGGTGCACCAGCGTCAGCAGCCGGGCCAGCGAGTACGCCCCCGCGAAGGACGCCCACAGCCACACCAGCCCGGCGCGACCGGGCGGCGCGAGCAGCAGCACCAGCACCGCCAGCGGCGCGTAGGCGGCGAGCGTGAGCACCCCGGCGCGCGCCAGGTAGCGCCCGTCGCCGGCGCCGATGAGCACGCCGTCCAGGACGAAGACCCAGCCGGCGACCGGCAGGCAGACCCCCAGCACCACCAGGGCCGCCGCCAGGTCCCCGCGCACCTGCGCCTGCGGGGCGAACAGCCCGGCCACCGGCCAGGAGGTCGCGGCCACCAGCGCGCCCAGCACCACCCCGACGGCCACGCCCCACTGCGAGGTGCGTCGCACCGTGGCCCGCACCCCGGCGACGTCCCCGGCGCCCAGGTCGCGGCCGACGAGGGCCTGCGCGGCGATCGCGAGGGCGTCCAGCGCCAGCGCCGTGGTCGTCCACACCGTCATCGCGACCTGGTGCGCGGCCAGGCCGGAGTCGCCCTGGGCGGCGGCCACGTACGTCGTCAGCAGCAGCGCCACGCGCAGGGTGAGGGTGCGCACCAGCAGCGGGACGCCGGCGCGGGCGCTGCGCAGCACGCCCAGGGGGTGGGGGTGCACCGGCGCCCCGGTGCGCCGGACCCCGCGCGCCACGACGGCCGCCAGCGCCAGCGCCATGAGCACCTGGGTGGCGGCGGTCCCGGCCGCGGCGCCGGCGATGCCCCACCCGGCACCGTGCACGAGCAGCAGGTTGAGGGCGACGTTGAGCCCGGCTCCGGCGGCGGCGACCACCAGGGGGGTGCGGGTGTCCTGCAGGCCCCGCAGCAGGCCGGTGGCGGCGAGCACCACGAGCATCGCCGGCAGCCCCCACAGGCTCACGCGCAGGTACGTCACGGCGTGCGGGCGGGCCGCGGCGGACACCCCCAGCGCGTCCACCACCGGCCCGGCGGCGGCGTGGACGACCACGGCCGTGACGACGCCCAGCCCCAGGGCCAGCCACACCCCGTCCACACCGGCGGCCAGGGCGCCGCGCACGTCGCCCGCGCCGAGGCGGCGGGCCACCCCGGCGGTGGTGCCGTAGGCGAGGAAGACGAACAGGCTGACGGCGGTGGCGAGCACCGCGCCGGCCACGCCGAGGCCGGCCAGCGGCAGGGTGCCCAGGCGGCCGACGATCGCGGAGTCGGCCAGCAGGAACAGCGGCTCGGCCACGAGGGCGCCCAGCGCGGGCACGGCCAACCGGGCGATCTCGGCGTCCCGGGCCCGGGCCTTGAGGCCCGCCGGGGAACCGTTACCGGACCGCAACCCCACCGTCGATCTCCCGTCGTCCGCAGGAATTTCTCCTCCACACCTCGCGGACGGCATCGTCGCAGGTCAAGTGCGGTGCACCTGCCGGTGGGGGGACGGATCGGGGAGTTGTCCCCAGGGTTGTCCACGCCCTGTGCACCGCGACCCCCAGTTCGTCCACAGGTTGTCAACCGCCCTGTGCACAGGCGGGTTTGACCGTTGCTCCCCGCGTGCGCCAAGGTGCCTGGACCGAGGTGTCGGACCCTCCCGGTAGACCTCGGTCGACAGCGGTGGCAGCGCCGGTGCACGACCGTTCGGGAAGAGGGGCGCAGCAGGGTGACGACGTTCGACGACGCTCCGGCGCAGCGCGGCGGGTCCGGTGGGCCCCGGCGCAAGGGGAGCGACGACCGCGGTCCCGAGGTGGGCAGCGAGCCCTACGAGCGGATGCCCCCCCAGGACATCGCCGCCGAGCAGGGCGTGCTCGGCGGGATGATGCTCTCCAAGGACGCCATCGCCGACGTCGTGGAGGTCCTCAAGGGCGTCGACTTCTACCGGCCCGCCCACGAGCTGATCTACGAGTCCATCCTCGACCTCTACTCCCGCGGCGAGCCCGCCGACCCCGTCACGGTCTCCGCGGAGCTGACCAACCGCGGCGAGCTGGCCCGCGTCGGCGGCACCCCGTACCTGCACGACCTCATCTCCACCGTCCCCACTGCCGCCAACGCCGGCTTCTACGCGCGCATCGTGCGCGAGCGCGCCGTGCTGCGCCGCCTCGTGGAGGCCGGCACCCGCATCGTGCAGATGGGCTACGGCGCCGACGGCATGGACGTCGACGCCATCGTCAACTCCGCTCAGGCCGAGGTGTACGCCGTCACCGAGAAGCGGGTGAAGGAGGACTACGCCGTCCTCGGCGACGTCATCGAGGGCGCCATCGACGAGATCGAGGCCAGCTCCCACCGCGGCGAGGGCATGGTCGGCGTGCCCACCGGCTTCGCCGACCTGGACGGCCTGACCAACGGCCTGCACCCGGGCCAGATGATCGTCATCGCGGCCCGCCCCGCGGTCGGCAAGGCCCTCGCGCTCGACACGCCCCTGCCCACCCCCACCGGGTGGACGACCATGGGCGAGGTGCAGGTCGGCGACGAGCTGCTCGGTGCCGACGGCCGCCCCACCCGCGTCGTCGCGGCGACCGGCGTGATGGTGGACCGGCCCTGCTACGAGGTGCGCTTCTCCGACGGCAGCACGGTCGTGGCGGACGCGCAGCACCAGTGGGCCACGAGCACCGTCGAGCAGCCCGCGGGGGTGCGCACCACCGCCGAACTGGCCCGCGACCTGCGCCGCGGCCTCGCGCACCGCGTCGAGACCTGCGCACCCCTGGACCTGCCCGAGGCGGACCTGCCCGAGCCGCCGTACCTGCTGGGCGCCCGCCTGTCCGGCTGGACCGGAGCCACCAGCGGCCCGGGCGCGCCCGGCCCGGAACTCGTCGTGCAGCTGGAGGCGGAGGGTGCCACGGGTGCGAGGCCGGGCCCGGCCGCCGTCGTCCCGCCCGCGTACCTGCGCGCCTCCCTCGCCCAGCGCCGCGCCCTCCTGGCGGGTCTGCTGGACGCCGCCGGCACGGTGACCCCGGCGGGCCGCGTGGAGTGGAGCACCGCCGACCCCGACGTCGCGGCGGGCGTCCTGGAGCTCCTGCACTCCCTGGGCCACCGGGTCTCCCAGCGCCGTGACGCCGGCCTGCACACGTTCACCTTCACCCCCACCGGGGGCGTCTTCCGCCTCGAGGAGCAGCGCCTCGAGCTGAAGGAGGCGCTCGCCGGTCGCCCGGTGGCCGTCCCCGTGCGCTGGGTCGTCGACGTCGCACCGGTCGCGTCGGTGCCGGTGCGCTGCGTGGAGGTCGACGACCCCGACCACCTGTACCTCGCGGGCCCGTCGATGGTGCCGACCCACAACTCCACCCTCGGGCTGGACATCGCCCGCGCCGCGTCCATCAAGCACGGCCTGGCGTCGGTGATCTTCTCCCTGGAGATGGGCCGCAACGAGATCTCCATGCGACTGCTGTCCGCCGAGGCGCGCATCCCCCTGCAGAACATGCGCAAGGGCACGATGCGCGAGGAGGACTGGACGAAGCTGGCCCGCACCATGGGCTCCATCTCCGAGGCCCCCCTGTACATCGACGACTCCCCGAACATGTCGCTGATGGAGATCCGCTCGAAGTGCCGGCGGCTGAAGCAGCGCGCCGACCTCAAGCTCGTCATCGTCGACTACCTGCAGCTGATGACGTCGGGCAAGCGGGTCGAGAGCCGCCAGCAGGAGGTCTCGGAGTTCTCCCGAGCGCTGAAGCTGCTCGCCAAGGAGCTCGAGGTCCCCGTCATCGCGCTGTCGCAGCTGAACCGCGGGCCGGAGCAGCGCACCGACAAGAAGCCGCAGATGAGCGACCTGCGCGAGTCCGGTTGCCTCACCGCGGACACCCGCGTCCTGCGCGCGGACACCGGAGCGGAGACGACGCTGGAGGAGCTGTTCGCCCTCCAGGCCCGTGACGTCCCGGTGTGGGCGCTGGACGACTCCCTGCGCTACGTGCGCCGCCACCTCACCCACGTGTTCCCCACCGGGGTGAAGCCGGTCTCCCGGTTGCGGCTGGCCTCCGGCAAGGAGGTGCGGGCGACCGCGAACCACCCCTTCCTCACCTACGACGGGTGGAAGCCGCTGGGTGAGCTGGGTGCGGGCGATCGTCTCGCGGTGCCACGCCACGTGCCGGGGCCGGAGCGCGTCGCCAGTTGGGAGGACGACCGGGTCCTGCTGCTGGCGCACCTGCTCGACGAGGGTTCTGCCGGTGCCGGGCACCGCCTCCAGGGCGCTGCGCTGCCGGCCGAGGTCTTCCACCTGCCCAAGCGGCAGATCGCGCTGTTGCTGCGTGCGCTGTGGTCGCGGTGCGGCGACGTCACCGTGTCGCCCGACGGAGACCGCGGGCGCGTCCGGGTGGTGCTGTCGAGCCGCCGCCTGGCGGACGACGTCGCCCGCCTGCTCCTGCGCTTCGGCATCGCGGTCTCCGTGCGGCCGGAACCGCGCGGTGCGGACCACTGGTGCGTGCAGGTCGCCGGTCGGGATGAGCAGCGCCGCTTCCTGCAGGAGATCGGCGTGGACGGCACTGAGGACGGCGCACCCGAGCGCCTCCTGGCGATCGTCCGTGGAGCGGCTGGTGTGCCGGCTCCCCGTCGCGACCCCCACCGCGTCTGGGACGACGTGCGCTCGCTGCTCGTGCCGGGCGAGGCCAGGTGCGCTGTGCCGGCCGGTCAGCCACTGGGTGCGATGACCGCCCTGCTCGACGAGGTGGACCTCGACGTGGTGGCCGTCAACGACGTCCTGTGGGACGAGGTCGTCGCCATCGAGCCGGACGGTGAGGAGCAGGTCTTCGACGCGACCGTCGTCGGTGGGCACAACTTCGTCGCCAACGGCATCGCCGTGCACAACTCCATCGAACAGGACGCCGACATGGTGATCCTCCTGCACCGCGAGGACATGTACGAGAAGGAGTCCCCGCGCGCGGGTGAGGCCGACTTCATCGTCGCCAAGCACCGCAACGGCCCCACGGACACCATCACCGTGGCGTTCCAGGGCCACTACTCCCGCTTCGTCGACATGGCGACCTGACGCGGCGGTACGACGAGAGGACCGGCGTGGACGGCGAGGTGGACGGCGGCGAGGCGGTCTGCTGGCTGCACCTGCTGTGCCCGGACTGCGGTGCCGTGCGGGAGGTCCCCGCGGACGCCGCGTGCCCCGCGTGCGGCGCACCACCTCCACCGCGAGACTGATCACCAGTCAGCACGCACCCCCCGGGAGGACACCGTGGTCGACCTGCGAAGCGTCACCGACGAGCACCTGAGCACCGCGCGCAGCTCCGCGCACGGCCGCAGCGCGCACCTGCTCGTGCACGACGGGCACCTGCGCCAGACCCTCATCGCCCTGCGCGCCGGCGAGGGCCTCTCGGAGCACAACCCTCCCCAGGCCGGCAGCGTGCACGTCCTCGTCGGCCGGGTGCGCATCACCGCAGGCGACCGGGAGTCCGAGGTCGGTGCCGGCGAACTGGTCGAGCTGGTCCACGAGCGCCACTCCGTCACCGCCGTGGAGGACTCCGTGTTCCTGCTGACCACGGTCACCGGCCTGCCCGACGGCGACCCCACCGTCTGAACCGGCCGGAGGCTCAGCGCGTCGGCCGCCGCACCACCAGCGCGGTCGTCTCGAACTCCTCGTCCGCCACCGTGCGGGCGTCCAGGCCGGCGCCGGCCGCGGCTCGCACCGCCGCGGCCTCCTGCTCCCCGGCGACCTCCGCGAGCAGCGACCCGCCCGGCCGCAACCAGGTGGCCGCACCGGCGAGCACCCGCCGCAGCACGCCCAGGCCGTCGCCACCGCCGTCGAGCGCGAACCTGGCCTCGTGCTCGCGCGCCTCCGGCGGCAGCAGCGCCACCTCCCCGCTGGGCACGTAGGGCACGTTCGCCACCACCACGTCGACGGTCCCGCGCAGCGCGGCGGGCAGCGCGGCGAACAGGTCCCCGCGGTGCACCCACGCGCCGGGCAGGTTCGCGCGGGCGCAGCGCACCGCGGCGGGGTCCACGTCGGCGGCGTGCACGAGCAGGCCGGGCACCCGCACCCGCAGGGCCGCGGCCAGCGCGCCGGTGCCGCAGCACAGGTCCACCAGGACGTCACCGGGCGCCAGCAGCGGCGCCGCCAGCGCCACGAGCAGCTCCGAGCGGTGCCGGGGCACGAACACGCCCGGTGCCACGGCCAGGCGCAGCCCGCAGAACCGCGCCCACCCCAGGACGTGCTCCAGCGGTTCCCCGGCGGCGCGCCGGGCGGCGAGCGCCTCCACGTCGCCCGGCGCGCTCGCCGCCGCGCGCAGCAGCGCCGCCTCCCGCTCGGCGAACACGCAGCCCGCCCCGCGCAGGCGCGCCACGAGGGGGTCGGCCGGGGTGCTCACGGGCCGCGGGCTCAGGCGCCCTCGGCGAGGAACGCGGTGATCCCCTCCACGACGACGCGGTGGTCCTCCGCCTCCGGCAACCCGGACACCGCGACGGCGCCCACGCAGCCGACGCCGCGCACGTTCACCGGGAACGCGCCGCCGTGGGCGGCGTAGCGGCCGGTGTCCAGGCGCGAGCCGGTGTCGAAGGAGCCGCCGGCGGCGCGGAAGCGGGTGCCCACCAGGTAGGAGGAGCGGCCGTAGAGGTCGACCACGGCCATCTTGCGGTCCAGCCACGCGTCGTTGTCGGCGGAGGAGCCGGGCAGGCCGACGTGGAAGAGGCGCTGGCCGTTGCGGCGCACCGAGACCGCCACCGGCAGCGCGTCGCGGAGGGCGCGCTCGGCCAGCAGGGTGCCCAGCCGCCAGGCGGTGAGGTTGTCGAAGGCGTCGAAGACGAGGTCTGCCTCGTGCTGCTCCAGCTCCGCGAGCAGCGCGGCGTGGTCGTGGGTCATCGGGTCTCCCGGTTCGAGGGTGCGGACGGTTCGGGGTGCGGGGTCAGCCGCGGGCGGCGAGGACGGCGGCACCGGCGGCGACGACGAGGGCGCGCCGCACCTGGTGGGCGCGCTCCCAGCGGGCGCGCCCCTCCCGCCAGCCGGGCACCTCCCGCCCGGGCGTCCAGGTGCGCAGCTGCCGGTTGAACGGCACGTGCACCCGCACGGTGAGGGCGACCGCCGCGGCCACGGCGGCCGCCGAGGCCGCCCGCCACGCCGCGGCGGCGGGTTCGCGGCGCGCCTGGGTGGCGGCGGCGAGGAGCCCGGAACCCGCCGACGCCATCGACAGCGCCGGGGCCAGGCGCCGCATCACGGCGTCGGCGCGCTGCTGGTGGGGGACGTAGTCGGCGAAGTCCGCGGTGCGGCGGTGACGCCCGGCGGGGTCGGGGACGATCGCCAGCGCGAGCAGGGCGGTGAGGGCGTCGTGGGCGCGGGCCGCCGGGGAGGTCACGGGGGTGATCCTGCCCGAGGTGGGCGGGCGCCGTCAGGGCTCCGGCGCCGGGGGCGGTGCTGATCGGGGACACTGGGATCACCCGTACAGCTGGCGCGACGCCAGAGGACCCCCCGGCGTCAGGAGAGAGCACGTGCCCCAGGACTCCTCCCGCCGGCCGCTGCCCGCGACGGGGGCCGCTGCGGCGCCGTGGGCGGCGAGCCGCGCCCTGTCGGCGGACGAGCCCCGGGTGGCGCAGGCGCGCCGGCTGCAGCGCGGCGGCACCCCGCCCGGTCTGCAGCGCGTGGCGGCGCTGGCGGCGCGGTTGCTGGACGTCCCCTCCGGGCGCGTCTCGCTGCTCAGCGACGTGCAGCACCTGGCCGGTGCCGCCGGTCCGCAGCCGCCCGCCGGCGAGGACGGTCCCGAGCCGCTGGCGCAGTGGCTGTGCACGCAGACCGCCGCCGCGGGCGCGCCGCTGGCCATCGCCGACACCCGCGCCGATGAGCGGGTGGCGCACCTGCCGTCGGTGACCAGCGGCGTGGTGGGTTCCTACCTGGGGGCGCCCCTGAGCGCCGGGGACGGTCGGGTGGTCGGCGCGGTGTGCGTCTTCCAGCCGTCCCCGCGCGCGTGGAGCGAGCAGGACGTGCTGCTGCTGGAGCAGGTGGCCGAGGAGGCGTCCGCCCACCTGGAGCTGGCCGCCATCAGCGGCGAGTACCGGCGCAGCAGGACGCTGCTGGAGGTCGCGGTGCAGGCCGCCGGCATCGGCACCTTCGAGCTGGAACCGGCCGGTGGGCGCCTGGTGTGGGACGAGCAGATGCACGCCCTGTTCGGGGTGCGCCCGCAGGACCCGGTCGAGGACCTGGACCGGGCCGTGGGCCGCGTCCACCCCGACGACCAGGCGCAGGCGCGGGCGGACGTGGACGCGGCCCTGCGCAGCGGGGTGTACGCCTCCGCCTACCGGGTGCTGCTGCCCGGCGGGAGCACCCGGTGGCTGGAGGGTCGCGGGCGCGTCCTGGGCGGTGCGGACGGCGAGCCGGCGCGGCTGGTGGGGGCCGTGCACGACGTCAGCGCGCAGCGCCAGGTCACCCAGCGGGTGGCGGCGGCGCTGGAGGCGATGGCGGTGGGCTACGTGGTCGTGGACGCCGCCTGGCGGACCGTCTACGCCAACGCCGAGGCCGAGCGCATCACCGGGCAGCGGCGCGAGCAGCTGCTGGGCCGCTCGCTGTGGGAGGTCTTCCCGCGGGCCGTCGGCACGGTCTTCGAGGAGCACTACCGCCGCGCCGTGCACAGCGGCCGGCCGGAGGTCTTCGAGGCGCACTACCCGGAGCCGCTGGACGTCTGGGTGGAGGTGCGCGCGGTCCCCGAGGGCGAGGGGCTGGCGCTGTACTTCCTGGACATCACGGCCCGCAAGCGCGCCCAGCAGGCCGCCGAGGCCGCCGCAGCCCGCGCCGAGCTCCTGGCCGCGGTGACCGCCGAGCTGACCGCCACCCTGGACGGCGAGCAGGCCGTGGCGCGCCTGGCGAAGCTGGTCGTGCCGGCGCTGGGGGACTGGTGCGTGATCACGCTGGTCGAGGACGACGCGGCGGTCAGCACCCCGGCCAGCGCCCGCGCCACCCGCGAGGAGCACCTGCGCCGCGGCCTGCGCGACGTCGGGTGGTGGCACCGCGACGAGCGGCTGCGGCCGCTGGTGCAGGAGTACGCCGCGCACCGCCTGGAGGAGCTGACCGAGTCGGCGTTCGTGTGGCGCGCGCTGCGCCAGAGCCGCCCGGTGCCGATCCCGGACGCCACCCGCGCCATCACGGCCGTGCTGCGGCCCGGGGGGCGGGTCCGGCCGGTCCTGGCGGAGCTGGCGCCGGCGTCGGCGGCCGTCTTCCCGCTGCGCGGGCGCGGGCGCACCGTGGGGCTGATGACGGTCTTCGCCGGCCCCGACCGTGCCCCCACCAGCGTGGAGGAGCTCACCACCGCCGGCGAGGTCGCCGCCCGCGCGGGCCTGGCCCTGGACTCCACCCGCCTGTACCGCCAGCAGCGCGACCTGGCCGAGGGCCTGCAGCGCTCCCTGCTGAGCGAGCCGCCCGAGCCCGACCACGGCCAGGTCGTGGTGCGCTACGCACCGGCCGCCGAGGCGGCGCAGGTGGGCGGCGACTGGTACGACGCGTTCATGCAGCCCGCGGGCGCCACGGTGCTGGTCATCGGCGACGTCATCGGCCACGACACGCAGGCCGCCGCGGCGATGAGCCAGGTGCGCACGGTCGTGCGCACCCTCGGCGCGCTGGAGGACGCCTCGCCCGCGCAGGTGCTCGCCCGGGCCGACCGGGCGATGGCGAACCTGCAGATCACCACCACGGCCACGGCCATCGTCGCCCGCCTGGAGCAGAGCCTGGACGAGCGCGAGCGCGGGGTGACGCGGATGCGCTGGTCCAACGCCGGGCACCCCCCGGCCATGGTGGTCAACCCCGACGGCGCCGTGCTGGCCCTGGCCGGCGTGCACGCCGACCTGCTGCTGGGCGTGCTGCCGGACACGGAGCGCAAGGACTCCGAGGTCGTCCTGGACCGCGGTTCCACCGTGGTGCTGTACACCGACGGGCTGGTGGAGCGGCGCGACCAGCCCCTGCAGGAGGGCCTGGAGCGCCTGCAGGAGGTGCTGGAGGACCTGGCCGCGGAGGACACCGACCTGGACACCCTGGTGGACCGCCTGCTGCAGGAGATGCTGCCGCCGGACCCCGAGGACGACGTCGCGGTGGTCGCCGTGCGCCTGCACCGCCAGGACCGGCCCCGCCCCGCCGAGGCGGGGCCGCACCGGGTGCCCCCGCACGTGCCGCCGGAGCCCGACGCGCCCGTCGCCCGGCCCCGCGCCGACGGGCCGGCCACGCCGGGTCCCGCCCCTTGTTAGGGTCGACGTCGTGAGCCGCTCTCGGTCGACCCTGGGTTCCGTACCTGCTCTCGCGAAGGACGGGCTGAGGGTGGTCGCCCTGGGTGGCCTGGGCGAGATCGGCCGCAACATGACGGTCTTCGAGCACGCGGGCAAGCTGCTGGTCGTGGACTGCGGCGTCCTCTTCCCCGAGGAGCACCAGCCGGGCGTCGACGTCATCCTCCCCGACTTCACCTCGATCCGGGACCGGCTCGACGACGTCGTGGCGATCGTGCTCACGCACGGGCACGAGGACCACATCGGTGGTGTGCCGTACCTGCTGCGCGAGCGCGCCGACATCCCCGTGGTCGGCTCCCGGCTGACGCTGGCCCTCATCAGCGCCAAGCTCGAGGAGCACCGCATCCGCCCGGTGACGGTGGAGGTCGGCGAGGGCGACCGGAAGGGCTTCGGCCCCTTCGACTGCGAGTTCGTCGCCGTCAACCACTCCATCCCCGACGGGCTGGCCGTGGCCGTCCGCACCGCCGCCGGGCTGGTCCTGCACACCGGTGACTTCAAGATGGACCAGTTCCCGCTGGACGGGCGCATCACCGACCTGCGCGGCTTCGCCCGCCTCGGCGAGGAGGGCGTCGACCTCTTCCTCACCGACTCCACCAACGCCGAGGTGCCGGGGTTCACGGCCTCGGAGGGGGAGCTGATCCCGGCCATCGAGACGGTCTTCCGGACGTCGCCGCGACGGGTGATCGTCTCCAGCTTCGCCAGCCACGTCCACCGCATCCAGCAGGTCCTGGACGCGGCCGCCGCGCACGGGCGCAAGGTGGCCTTCGTGGGGCGCTCGATGGTGCGCAACATGGGCATCGCCGCGGAGCTCGGTTACCTCAAGGTCCCCGACGGCCTCGTCGTGGACCTGAAGGTCCTGGAGAAGATGCCGCCGTCGAAGGTGGCGCTGGTCTGCACCGGTTCGCAGGGCGAGCCGCTGGCGGCGCTGTCCCGGATGGCGAGCGGCGACCACGTCATCCGCGTCCGCGACGGCGACACCGTCCTGCTGGCCAGCTCGCTCATCCCGGGCAACGAGAACGCCGTCTACCGCGTCATCAACGGGCTCACGGCGCTGGGCGCCAACGTGGTGCACAAGGGCAACGCGAAGGTGCACGTCTCCGGTCACGCCAGCGCCGGCGAGCTCGTGTACTGCTACAACATCGTCCGGCCGTCCAACGTGATGCCGGTGCACGGTGAGTCCCGGCACCTGCGCGCCAACGCGGACCTGGCCGTCAAGACCGGGGTGGACCCGCGCAACGTGGTGATCGCCGAGGACGGCGACGTCGTCGACCTCGTCGACGGGCGGGTCCGCGTGGTGGGCAAGGTCGCGGCCGGCAACGTCTACGTCGACGCCTCGACCGTGGGCGGGGCCACCGAGGCGTCCCTGAAGGACCGGCGCACCCTCGCGGAGGAGGGTGTCCTCACGGTCGTCGCCATCATCGACGCCGACACGGGCCAGCTGACCGATCCGCCGGACTTCCTCGCCCGCGGTTTCGTCCACGACGAGCGGACCTTCGACGCCGTGGTCCCGCTCATCGAGAAGGCCCTGGCCCGCGCCGCCTCCGACGCGCACCCCGACGCCCACCGGCTGGAGGACGTCATCGCGCGCACCGTGGCGTCGTGGGCGCGACGGGTGCACCGGCGTGCGCCGCTGATCATCCCGGTCGTCATCGACGCCTGAGGCGGCGAGCGCCCGGGGGCGTCAGGCGGCGGGGTCCATCGCGGTGCGCAGGCGGCTCAGCAGGGCCTGCAGCAGCCGGGAGACCTGCATCTGGCTGACGCCGAGGTCCTCCGCGATGCGCGACTGGGTCCAGCCGCGCTCGAAGCGCAGCACGAGCAGGCGGCGGTCGCGCTCCGGCAGGGAGGCCAGCAGCGGGGCGAGCGTGAGGTGGTCCGCGGTGGACTCCAGCGCGGCGTCCAGGTCCCCCAGGGTGTCCAGCAGGCTCGGGCGCGTGCCGTCGGCGCCGGCGACCAGCTCGTCCAGGGAGTGCAGGTGGTACTGCTCGGTGGCGGCCATGCACTCGCTGACCTCCTCCACGTCGACCCCGAGGTGGGCGGCGACCTCGGAGATGGACGGGGAGCGGCCCAGGTCCTGCTCCAGCTCGGTGCGGGCGCTGCTCAGCCGGGGGCGCAGCTCCTGCAGCCGCCGGGGCGGCCGGATGCTCCAGCCCTTGTCGCGGAAGTGGCGCTTGAGCTCGCCGGAGACGGTGGGCACGGCGAAGACGGCGAACTCGCGGCCCAGGGCGGGGTCGTAGGCCTCGACGGCCTTGACCAGGCCGACGGCGGCGACCTGCTGCAGGTCCTCGAGGTCCTCGCCGCGGCCGCGGTAGCGGTGGGCGATGCTCAGGGCCATCGGCAGGTTCAGCGTGGTGATGCGTTCCTGCAGCCGGGCGCGCTCGGCGGGGTCGTCCTGCTCGGCCAGGGCGGCGAACAGCTCCGCGGTGCGCTCGCGCACCACGGAGTGCTCGGGCCGCCGTGCGCGTTCGCCGGTGCGTTCGCCGGTGGGCGGCGCCGCCTGGAGCGGGACCGCCGCCGTGCTGTCCGGGAGCATCGCCCCCGCCGGGCCGCCCTCGGCCCGGCTCATCGTGGTCTCCGCTGTCCTCGCCACCTTCCACCTCCGTCGACGGCCCGCTGCCGCCGTGCCGGTCGGGCCCTGCGCATGCCAGCAGTCCTCGGCCCGGTCGGCAACCGGAAGCGGGCGTGCGGGCGTGCGGGTGGGTGAGCGCCGGCGTCCGGGACACCACCCCACGCAGCGCCACTCATCGGCGTGCGGCGATATCATCGGCGCATGACGATGAGCGTGCCGCTGCCGGTGGTGCCACGGACCGCGCAGGAGCTGGACGACCCGACCGCGGCGGTGTGCCTGTTCCGCAGCCTGGCCGACCCGGCCCGGCTGGCGATCCTGCGCCACCTGGCGCTGGGGGAGCACCGGGTGGTGGATCTGACCGGGCGCCTGGGCCTGGCGCAGTCGACGGTCTCGGCGCACCTGGCGTGCCTGCGCGACTGCGGACTGGTGACCTCGCGGTCCGAGGGGCGCTCATCGGTGCACTCCCTGGCCCGCCCGGAGCTGATGGAGCTGTTGAACGCCGCCGAGCGCGTGCTGGCCGCGACCGGCTCGGCGGTGTCGCTGTGCCCCGTCTACGGCGAGGAGCGCGCGCGGTGAGCGCCGCGTCGGCGAGGAGCACGGCTCCCGCGGCGGGTCACCCGCCCGTGGACGCGCGGGAGCGGGCCCGGCTGGGCCGGCGCGCGCAGCTGCTGGCCGGTGCGAGCGTGGTCTACAACGTCCTCGAAGCGGTCGTCGCGGTGTGGGCCGGCCTGGTGGCCGGTTCGGTGGCGCTGATCGGCTTCGGGCTGGACTCGGTGGTCGAGGTCTCCAGCGGCCTGGTCATCCTGTGGCAGTTCCGCCACCGGCTGCCCGAGACGCGCGAGCGCCGAGCGCTGCGGCTGATCGGCGTCTCCTTCCTGGCGCTGGCCGCCTACGTCGCGGTGGAGTCGGTGCGCGCCCTGGTCACCGGGGCGCAGCCGGACGCCTCCCCGGTCGGCATCGGCCTGGCGATCGCCTCGCTGATCGTGATGCCGTTCCTGTCGTGGGCCCAGCGGCGCACCGGCCGCCGGCTCGGCTCGGCCTCGGTGGTCGCCGACGGCACCCAGACCTTGCTGTGCACGTACCTGTCCGCCGTGCTGCTGGTGGGCCTGCTCCTCAGCGCCACCCTCGGCTGGTCCTGGGCCGACCCGGTCGCCGGGCTCGTCATCGCCGCGGTGGCGCTGAAGGAGGGCCGCGAGGCGTGGCGGGGGGAGGGCTGCTGCGCCCCCGGAGCCGCGCACGGGAACGCCGGGCAGGGCGGGAGCGCGTGCAGCTGCCCGTCCGGCGGCACCGGCGCTTGCTGCGCTCCCACCGGCAGCACGCCCGGCCCCGCCGGTGCCACCCCGGTGGAGCTCAGCCGGTCCGGCCGTCCGGCAGCGCCGCCGCGCAGCGCCGCACCCCCCGCTCCTGGGCGGGGGTGAACGCCCCGAACGGTTCGGCGAGCGGCGGGCCACCGGCCCGGCCCGGTGCGCGGGTCCAGGTGCCGACGACCACCCCGCCGTGCACGACGGTGCCGCGGAACACCCCGTTGCCGCCGGGCACCACCCGCTCGGCGTGCTCGGCGGGCAGGACGTGGGAGCGGTCGGCGTAGCCGAGGAGGAACTCGTCGAACCCGGGCAGCAGGTGGGTGCCGGCCGCGGCGCGGCGGTGGGCGGCCACCAGGTCGGGCAGCGCGGGGTCGTGCAGGTGCTCGGTGCCCTCGACGTCCACGGCGGCCAGGTCCGCGCGGGCGGCCGCGACGGCGCGGCGGGCGGCGCTCACGGGCAGGTGCGCCCACCGGGCCAGGTCGGTGACGCTCGCGGGCCCGTGGCCGAGCAGGAAGCGGCGGGCCAGCTCGGCCAGGGCCTCGTCGCCGTCCAGGCGCCGCGGGTGGGGGACGTGCTCGGCGAGCAGCACGAACTCCTGCTCGCGCCCGCGCAGCGGCCCCAGGCACAGCACGCCGGTCAGGGACAGGTGCAGCAGCAGGTGGTACCCGCGACCGTCGGCGGTGACCTGCCCGGCGGCCTCCAGCGCGGCGAGCAGCTCGGCGCGGGTCGCGCCCCGCCCGCCGCCGAGCACTGACTCGGCGGCGCGGCGGGCGGCGGCCGCGTCCTCGTCGGTGATGCCGAGGCCGGCGCGGCGGGTGGCGGTGGAGCGCAGCACCCGCGGCGCGCACAGCGCCAGCACCCACGGCAGGTCCACCGCCGGCAGCAGGTGCAGGGTGCCGCGCAGCGGCCAGGAGCGCACGACCTCCCCGGCGTCCAGGGCGGCGGCCAGGCCGGGCCCGCCCGGGGCGGTGCGCAGCGCCACGGCGGTGGTGGCGGCGCGCAGGTCCTGCGCCTGCACGCACGCCAGGTGCCCGACGACCCCGGCCGCGCCGGGCAGCGGCGGCACCACCCGCTGGGCGACCAGCCGCCACAGCCCCACCTCGCGCGCCGGCAGCACCTCGCTCACCCGCCCGATCCTGGCGGGTGCGCCGGCCTCAGCGCAGCAGGTTCAGGCTGGACAGGGCCGACGCGCCGAGCACCCAGTTCTCGAACCGGTCGCGGTCCAGCCGGCCGACGACCCACCGGCCCAGCAGCGCGCCGGCCACGACGGCGGGCACCAGCAGCAGGTCCGTGCGCAGCGAGTCGGCGGTGATGAGCCCCAGGCCGACGCTGAAGGGGATCTTGAACACGTTGAGGATGAAGAAGAACCACGCCCCGGTGCCCAGGAACGACATCACCCCCAGGCCCATGGTGAACAGGTAGATCGACATGGGGGCCCCGCCGGCGTTGGCGACCATGGTGCAGAAGCCCGCCAGCAGCCCGAAGGCCGCGCCGACCAGGCGGCGCCGGCCGGGCGAGGCGGGCACGAGGTCGCCGCCGCGGCGGCGCAGGCGGCGCCGGCGCAGCAGGTGCAGGACGACGAGCAGCAGGATCACCGCGCCGATGGAGCGGCGCATGACGGTGTCGTCGACGACGCCGACGAACCACGCGCCGAGCAGCACCCCGGCCACGACGCTGGGCAGCAGCCGCAGCAGCAGGGCCCAGTCGGCGTGCCGGCGGTAGGCGGCCACGGCGAACAGGTCGCCCACGATGAGCAGCGGCAGGATCGCGCCGGTGGACTCCTTCGCCGGCAGGACGGTGGCGAAGATCGCCACCGCGACGGTGGCGGCGCCGCCGACGGCGGTCTTGGCGAAGCCGATGACGACGGCGGCGAGGACGAGCAGCAGGAAGCCGGTGGTGCTCAGGTCCACGGGGCGGTCCGGGCTCGGGGGGGCAGCGGCACCGCGTGAGGGTAGCTGTCGGTCGCGGGGTGCACACTCGTCCGGTGCCCCCCTCCGGTGCGCCCCCGGTCCGCTCGCGCCCGGACCCGACCCGCCCGGCGGTGCTGCACCTGGACCTGGACGCGTTCTTCGCGGCCGTGGAGCAGCGCGACAAGCCGTCGCTGCGCGGGCGCCCGGTGGTGGTGGGCGGCACCGGCGGGCGCGGCGTGGTCGCCACCGCCAGCTACGAGGCGCGCGTGTTCGGGGTGGGCTCGGCGATGCCGACGGCGCAGGCGCGGCGCGCGTGCCCGAACGCCGCGTACCTGGCCGGCCGCTTCAGCGCCTACCGGGCCGTCTCGGAGCAGGTGATGGCCCTGGCGCGGGAGCTGTCGCCGCTGGTGGAGCCGGTGTCGATGGACGAGGCCTACGTGGACCTGTCCGCCGCCAGCGAGGGCCTGGACGCGGCGGCGGTGGCGCAGGTCGCGGAGGGCTTCCGGGCCGCGGTGCGCGCGCGCACCGGCCTGACGGTGTCGGTGGGCGCCGGGCCCAGCAAGCTGGTCGCGAAGATCGCCTCGGACCTGCGCAAACCGGACGCGCTGGTCGTGGTGCCGCCCGAGGAGCAGCACGAGCTGCTGGCGCCGCTGAGCGTGCGCCGCCTGCCCGGCGTGGGGGCGGTCACCGGCGACCGGCTGGTGCGCAGCGGCCTGCGCACCGTCGGGGACCTGGCCGCCGCCGACGAGGGTGAGCTGGTGCGGATGCTGGGCCGCGCGCACGGCACCGGCCTGCTGGCGTTCGCGCGCGGCGTGGACCCGCGCCCGGTCGTCAGCGAGCGGGAGGCGAAGTCGGTCTCGGCGGAGCAGACGTTCGCCACGGACCTGACCGACCGCCGGGACCTGGCCGAGCGCACCCGCCGGACGGCGGAGCGGGTCGCCTCCCGGCTGGTGGCGGCCGGGGTGTCGGGGCGCACGGTGACGCTGAAGGTGCGCCGCTACGACTTCTCGACCCTGAACCGCTCGCGGACCCTGCCGCACGCGACGAGCTCGGCGCGGGAGATCGCCGCGCACGCCGCGGAGCTGCTGGAGGGCGTGGACGTGGTCGACGGCGTGCGCCTGCTGGGCGTGGGCGTGTCGGGGCTGTCGGAGTTCGCGCAGACGGACCTGCTGGCGGACCTGCTGGGCCCGGCGGACGAGCCCGCCGGTGGGCCCGGCGGTGAGGAGCCCGCGCACGAGCCCGCGCAGGAGCAGGAGGGGGCCGTCGTGCCGGGCGGTTCGGCGCACCCGTACGGCCCGCCGGCGCGGCCGGGCTGGTTGCCGGGGCAGGACGTCGAGCACGCCGAGCACGGCCCGGGCTGGGTGCAGGGCTCCGGGGTGGGCCGGGTCACGGTGCGCTTCGAGGGCCCGCACACCCCGCCGGGCCGCATCCGCACGTTCCGCGACGACGACCCCGACCTGGTGCCGGCGGACCCGCCGGTGTTCGACCCGCAGCGGTGGGCGGCGCAGCGGGACGAGCCCTCCGGGGCCGCCTCGTGACGGCAGCGCCCGCCGGCGCGGCCGAGCTCGCGCTGGACGTGCCCGGCGGCCTGCCGGCGGTCCCGCTGCTGCGGTTCCTGGCCGCGCACGCCGTGCCGGGCGCGGAGCGGCACGACGCCGCCACCGGCACCCACGAGCGCCTGGTGCCCACGAGCGCCGGCCCGGTCGCGGCGGCGGTCGTGCTCGGTGCGGGGCCGCGGTGGGCTCGGGTGCTGGGGGGGGGGGCCGCGCCCGGGCACGGGCGGGTGGGCGGGGGGGGGGGCCCGAGGGACGTCCTGGAAGGGGGC
>NZ_JBKBCT010000191.1:0-531 GCF_050871525.1 Kineococcus auxinigenes
GGAACAGAGACGATCTGTCCCACCCGCTACTCACGCAGTATCCGAGTCAGAGCTTCTCCCTAGTGGTGGCGCGTCCAGAGCCAGAGAACCAGATTCATGTGATTCTCGAGGCATTTGAACGCAGCGAGAAGAAGAAGCCCATGGTTGTTCTGGGTAACTTCGAGATCAATGACTACGGTCGACAACTTCGCGCCAAACACACAGATGTCCATTTCGCCGGCGGTGTTTACAACACTAGCGTACTGAACGAACTACGGCGTCGTAGCAACCTGTACATTCATGGCCATTCGGTAGGGGGTACCAACCCATCCTTGATCGAAGCTATGGCCGCTGGCGCATTGCTTCTGGCCCACGACAATCCGTTCAATCGGTGGGTTCTAGGTGGTGATGCGTCCGGACTGTTCTTCAAGGCAGCGGTCGACCTGACCACCCATCTGGACAATCCTCCCGACCTCGCGGCGCGTACCAGGATGATTAATGCGGCGCAGCAGCGCTGTGTGGAACAATTCCTATGGAGAAAAATCCTGGACG
>NZ_JBKBCT010000192.1:0-530 GCF_050871525.1 Kineococcus auxinigenes
GTGCGGGACCACGCCATCGATCTGGTAGTGCCGACGTGCGAAGAGGTGTTCTTCGTCTCGCGCTATCGACATCACCTGTCGGCCCATGTGCGCGTACTAGCGGAGGACTTTGCCAAGCTGCGCGCGGTGCACAGCAAGTGGCAGTTCCTCACGCTCGCGCAGAACTGCGGGGCTGACGTGCCAGTCTCCGCGCGCGTGCAGACGCTGGACGAGGCACGCGCGTGGGCAGCGGGGCGGCCGATGGTGCTCAAGCCCGAGTTCTCGCGCTTTGGCGTGCATGTGCGGCTGTACCGCAACGGCATCCCTGACGATGCACCGCCGCTGGCGGACCTGGGCGCGTGGGTGGCGCAGACGCTGGTGCGCGGGCAGGAGTTCTGCTCGTACAGCGTGGTCGATCGCGGCCGGCTTCTGGCGCACGCGCTGTATCGCCCGGACTGGCGCATGTCGACCAGCGCGAGCTTCTACTTTGCCCCGGTGCGCATCGATGCCATCCGCACCTTCGTCGCCAACTTTGCACGCAAGCTCGACTT
>NZ_JBKBCT010000055.1:0-26631 GCF_050871525.1 Kineococcus auxinigenes
CACGGCGGCCTCCCGCCCGCGGACCTGAGGGGCCCGGCGACATGGCGGCCGCCCGGCCGCGGTGGCGGGCCGCCCGCGAGCACCACCGGGGCGGCTCAGCGGCGCCCGAGCGGCTTCGGGGTCTGCAGCGGCTGCGGCTCGGGCGTCAGGTCGATGCCGAGGTCCGCCGCGAACACCGTCCGGGTGCCCTTGAGCACGCCGGGGTGGCCCAGGTCGAGGTCGAACACGCGCGCCCCGCGCAGCCGGTGCACCTCGTCACCCTCCAGGCCGTAGGTGCCGAAGCCGGTGCCGGGCCCGTAGCCGAGCTGGATGCCGAAGTAGTTCCCCACGTAGGTGTTGATGTGGTCGTGGCCGCAGAAGATGCCCTTGACGTCGCCGCGCTCCAGGGCGGCGTGGAAGAGGCCGGGGTTGAACTGCGCGGTGTACTCGCGCTCGTTGCGCTCACCGACGATGCCGTGCTTGGCCACAGCGGCGGCGTGCGCCTCGTCCGTCCACTCGGTGGGCGAGCCGAACCACAGGAACCGGTGCTCCCACAGCGGGATGTGGAAGAACATCAGCGCGGGGACGGGAGCGCCGGCCCTGCGCTCCAGCGCCTGGGACTGCTCGCGGTACCAGGCGACCTGGTCGGCGTGGATGGTCTCGTACGTGTACTCCTCGACCTCCTGGCCGGCGATGGTCTCCGGGGAGTAGCGCCCGGAGTCCAGCAGCCAGAGGGCGAAGGCGGGGCCGCGCCCGCGCCGGGCCCGCAGGGTGAGGACCTGGTTCGAGTCGCCGGTGACGCCGCGCGCCGTGGTGCCCGCGTAGTGGCGGTACCCGGAGAGGAACTCGCGGATGCGCGCCTCGGTCATCCCCGTGGCGGCCACCGAGTCCTCGTCGTGGTTGCCGAACGTCACCGCCCACGGGATGCCCCGCTCCTCCATCGGCAGCACCACGTGGTTGTACGCCTGCCGGACCTGCTCCGCCGTGCTCATGTCGCCGTTGACGACGTCGCCGTTGATGAGCGCGAAGCCCGGCCGCTCCTCGTCCAGCACGCGCTCCACCAGCTGGATGGTGCGCACGTCCGTGCGGTGGTTGTCCTGGGTGTCGTTGAACTGGACGACGCGGAACGTGCCGTCGTCGGCGAAGGACAGGTCTCGCCCCCTCGCGGACGCGGCGGCCGGGGCCGCGGCGGCGGCCTGGGCGGCGAGGGCACCGCCGGCGGCGGTGGCGGCGCCGAGGCCCAGCAGGTGCCGGCGGCCGAGGGGGTGGGGCGTGCTCTCGCTCACGGGTTCCTCCGGGTGACGGGGTGGTCACGGGCAGGCTGTCGGCGCCGGGTGGCGCCCGGGTGACCCGCACCCCTCCGGCGGGCGACCGACCGGTGACCGGTTCGCCGGCGCATCGGCCGGGGTGCGCAGCACGGGCCGAAGGGCCCTGGTCATCGGCGCCGGTGCGCGAGAGGGTGGCCTCGTCGACCGAGGAGGGACCACGTCCATGTCCACGACCAGCGCCACCACCACCGGGCCGGACGCCTCGCCCGGGGCCGTCGAGGCCCTGAGCGCGATGACGCCCGAGGAGATCACCGCGCTCGACGCCTGGTGGCGCGCGTGCAACTACCTGACCGTCGGGCAGATCTACCTGCGCGCCAACCCGCTGCTGCGCGAGGAGCTGACCGCCGAGCACGTCAAGCCCCGCCTGCTCGGGCACTGGGGCACCAGCCCCGGGCTGTCGTTCGTGTACGCGCACCTGTCCCGGCTGATCCGCCGCACCGGGCAGTCCTCGCTGTTCCTCACCGGCCCCGGCCACGGCGGCCCCGCCCTGGTGGCGGCCGCGTACCTGGAGGGCACCTACACCGAGAAGTTCCCGCACGTGACGCTGGACACCGAGGGGATGAGGCGGCTGTTCCGGCAGTTCTCCGCCCCCGGCGGCATCCCCAGCCACGTGTCCGTCACCACCCCCGGCTCCATCCACGAGGGCGGGGAGCTGGGGTACGTGCTCGTGCACGCCTTCGGCGCCGTCATGGACAACCCCGACCTGCTCGCGCTGGCCGTCGTCGGCGACGGCGAGGCGGAGACCGGTCCGCTGGAGGGCTCCTGGAAGGGCGTCTCCTTCCTCGACCCCGCCCGCGACGGCGCGGTCCTGCCCGTGCTGCACCTGAACGGCGCGAAGATCTCCGGCCCGACGGTGCTGGCCCGCAAGGACCCCGCCGAGGTGCGCTCGCTGCTGGAGGGCCACGGCTACGAGGTCCTCGAGGTCGGTGGCGACGACCTGCCCGGCATGCACGAGCGGTTCGCCGCCACCCTGGCACGCGCCTGGGGGCGCATCCGCGAGATCCAGGACGCCGCCCGCGCCGAGGGCGCTCCCGCCGACGCTCCGCGCCCGCGCTGGCCGCTCATCGTGCTGCGCACCCCCAAGGGGTGGACCGGCCCGGACCAGGTCGACGGCGTCCAGGTGCAGGGCACGTTCCGCGCCCACCAGGTGCCGCTGTCCGGGGTGCGCGACAACGCCGACCACCTGCGCCTGCTGGCCGAGTGGATGCGCTCCTACGGACCCGACGACCTCTTCGACGCCTCCGGCGCCCCCGCGGACCTGGTCCGCTCGGCGAACCCGGAGGGGGACCTGCGGATGAGCGCCACCCCGCACGCCAACGGCGGCCTGCTCACGCAGGACCTGGACCTGCCGGACTTCCGCGACTACGCCGTGCAAGTGGACCGCCCGGCCGCCGGGCGCGCGGAGTCCACCCGCCGCCTGGGCGAGCTGCTGCGCGACGTCTACGCCCGCAACCCCCGCACCTTCCGCCTGTTCTCCCCCGACGAGACGAACTCCAACCGCCTGGGCGCGGTGTTCGAGGTCTCCGACCGCGCGTTCGCCGAGCGCACGTACCCCGAGGACGTCTCGCTGAGCCGGTCCGGGCGCGTCATGGAGGTCCTCAGCGAGCACAACTGCCACGGCTGGCTGGAGGGGTACACCCTCACCGGCCGGCACGGGATGTTCGCCACCTACGAGGCGTTCGCGATGGTCAGCGCCTCGCAGACCGTCCAGCACGCCAAGTGGCTGGAGGAGGCCGGAGCCCTGCCGTGGCGCGCGGACGTGCCCAGCCTGAACGTGCTGCTGACCTCCACCGCCTGGCGCAACGACCACAACGGGTTCTCCCACCAGGGCCCGGGTCTGCTGCAGGTCGCCATCACCCAGCGCCCGGAGGTGTCCCGGGTGTACCTGCCGCCGGACGCGAACTGCCTGCTGTCCGTCGCGGACCACTGCCTGCGCTCGCGGAACTACGTGAACCTCATCGTCATCGACAAGCAGCCGCAGCTGCAGTACCTGTCGATCGAGGAGGCGGTCGAGCACTGCACGAGGGGGGCCTCGGTGTGGGAGTGGGCCGGCAACGACGACGGCCGCGCCGACCCGGACGTCGTCCTGGGGTGCGCCGGCGACGTGGTGACGATGGAGACCGTCGCGGCAGCGCAGATCCTGCGCGACCGGCTGCCGCAGCTGCGCTTCCGCGTCGTCAACGTCGTGGACCTCATGGCGCTGCAACGCCCGAAGGACCACCCGCACGGCATGAGCGACCTGCGGTTCCGGGAGCTGTTCACCGACTCCGTCGACGTGGTCTTCGCCTTCCACGGGTTCCCCGGGGCGATCCACCAGGTCGTGCACGGACGGCCCGACGCCGACCGCTTCCACGTGCGCGGGTTCATGGAGGAGGGCACCACGACCACCCCCTTCGACATGGTGGTGCGCAACCGGGCCTCCCGGTACCACCTGGTGATGGACGCCCTGAACAACGCCCGCCGCCTGCCGCCGGGCGCCGGGGAGCTCATGGCGTACTGCGAGGCGCAGCTGGCCCGGCACCACGAGTACGTCGTGGAGCACCTGGAGGACGTGCCCGAGGTGCGCGACTGGTCCCTGGGCGAGAGCACCACGCTGGGCTGACCGGGGTCCGCGCGGGGCGGGGGTAGCGTCACGGCCGTGATGCACCCCGCCCCCGCCGCCCCCACCCGCGAGGACGTCGCGGCCGCCGCCGAGAGGATCGCCGGCCGCGTGCGGCGCACCCCGGTGATCGACGTCGCCCTGCCCGTGGGCGGGCGCGAGGTCCCCGTGACCCTGAAGCTGGAACTGCTGCAGCACACCGGCTCCTTCAAACCGCGCGGCGCCTTCCACCGGGTCCTCACCGCCCCCGAGCGCCCGTCGCTGGTGGTGGCGGCCTCCGGCGGCAACCACGGCCTCGCCGTCGCGCACGCCGCCCGCGCGCTGGGGGTCGACGCCGAGGTGTTCGTGCCCGTCTCCGCCCCCGCCGTGAAGGTCGAGGGCATCCGGGCCCGCGGTGCGCGCGCCACCCTGGTGGGCGCCTCCTACGCCGAGGCGGCCGCCGCGAGCCTGGAGCGGGCGAGCGCCCCCGGCGCGCTGGCCGTGCACGCCTACGACGACCCGGCGGTCCTGGCCGGGCAGGGCACGGTGGCCCTGGAACTGGCCGAGCAGGCTCCCGGCCTGGACACGGTGCTGGTCGCCACCGGCGGCGGCGGCCTGATCGGCGGCATCGCCGCCTGGTGCGGCACCGGCACGCGGGTGGTGAGCGTGGAGACGCGCGGGGCGCCGACCCTGCACGCCGCCCTGGCCGCGGGCCGTCCCGTGGACGTGCAGGTCGGTGGCCTGGCGGCGGACTCGCTGGGCGCGCGGCGCATCGGGGAGCACGGGTTCGCCAGCGCCGTGGCGGCCGGGGTGCGCGCCGTGCTGGTCAGCGACGAGGCGGTGCGCGCGGCCCGCCGGTGGCTGTGGCAGGAGCTGCGCGTGACCGCCGAGCCCGGCGGCGCGGTGGCGCTGGCGGCGCTGCTGGACGGGGCGCACGTGCCCGCCGACGGCGAGCGCGTGGGGGTCGTGGTGTGCGGGGGCAACGCGGACCCGCACGACCTGTCCCAGCCGCGCTGAGGAGCGCGCTCCCACCCGCCGCACCGGTGGGTGGGGGTGCAGGACCCGTCAGAGGGAGAAGCCGAACACCAGCGGGCCGAGGGCGAAGACGACGGCCGTGAGCAGCACCACGGCGATGAGGTTCAGCCACACCCCCGAGCGGACCATCTGCCCGATCGTGACGCGGCCGGTGCCGTACGCGATGGCGTTCGGCGGCGTCCCCACCGGCATCATGAACGAGCAGCTGGCGGCGAGCGCGGCCGGGACGAGCAGCAGCAGCGGTTCGGCGCCGACGCCGACGGCGACGGCGGCGAGCACCGGCAGGAAGGTCGCCGCCGTGGCGGTGTTCGAGGTGAGTTCCGTCAGCGCCAGGATCCCCAGCGCCACGGCGGCGACCAGCAGGACGAGCGGCAGCGCGCCGAGCCCGCTGAACCGCTCACCGATGTAGGTGTCCAGGCCGCTCTCCTGGATGGCGGCGGCCATCGACAGCCCGCCGCCGAACAGCAGCAGGACCCCCCACGGCACACCCTTCTGCAGGGTCGGCCAGTCCAGCGCGCCGCGGCCGCGCTGACCCCGCACGGGCACGAGGAACAACGCGATCAGCGCGGCGATCGCGATGCCGCCGTCGGACATCCGCGTGACGAGGGGGACGGCGTCCGTCAGCGCGGCCCAGTCGCTCAGCGGCGCGCGGAACACCCACAGCAGCGCCGTGGCGACGAACACGACGGCGACGGTCCACTCGCCGGCCGACATCCGGCCGAGGGCGCGCAGCTCCTCGGTGATCGCCTGGCGGCCCCCGGCGATCTCCTCGATGCGGGGCCGGTACTGGACCTTCGTCAGCAGCAGCCAGGTGATCACGAGCATCACGACGGAGAGGGGCACGCCGACGGCCATCCACGAGGCGAAACCGATCTCGATCCCCAGGGTGGACTCCGCCACGCCCGCCAGGATGAGGTTCGGCGGGCTGCCGACGAGCGTGGCCAGGCCGCCGATGGTGGCGGCGTAGGCGATGGCGAGCACGAGACCCGCCCCGAAGCGCTGCACCTCGTGCTCGGGCAGGGTGCCGCTCGTGCGGCGGTCGACGAGGGCGAGGACGCTGACGCCGATCGGCACCATCAGCAGCGTGGTCGCGGTGTTGCTGACCCACATCGACAGGAACGCCGTCGCGATCATCACGCCCAGCACGAGCCGGGTGGGGCGGGTCCCGACGACGCGCACGGTCGCCAGCGCGATGCGCTGGTGCAGGGCCCACCGCTGCATCGCCAGGGCGATGGCGAACCCCCCGAGGAACAGGAACACGGTGGGGTCGCCGTAGGCGGCGGTGGCCGTCTCCAGCTCGACCACCCCGGCCAGGGGGAAGACGACGATCGGCACCAGCGCGGTCGCCGCCAGCGGCAGCGCCTCCGTCATCCACCAGAGCGCGATGAGCACGGCGAGCGCCGCGGTGACGCGCCCCTGCGGCGTGAGCGCCGGGGAGGCCGGCAGCGCCACGTGCACGAGCACGGCGAGCAGCGGGCCGAGGACCAGGCCCGCCCACTGCAGCCGCGTGCGGCCGGCGGCGCCCTCGCCGTCCCGGCCGCCGGGCGGTGGCCCGCCCCGGTGCTCGACCCGCAGCTCCTCGGCCTGCTGCGGGCTCGCGGGTGCGGGTCCGCCGTCCTGGCCGGTCCCGGCGCCGCCGGCCGGTCCACGCTGGGTACCCATCGCCGTCCTGCCTCTCCGTCGAGCGTCCTGAACGGGTGCGCCGCGGTGCCGGCGGGCAGGGGCGCCGCGTCCCTGCCCGCCGGGGAGCGCGCTCCCAGCGTGCTCCCGCGCGGCTGCGTCGGCAGGTCGAGGACGTGGCGCGACGGCCGGCGGGGCCGTGGCCGGGGCGCGGGATAATGGCGGGGCCGGGTGCTGCCCACCCGGGGAGGCGATCACGGGAGCTGTTGTGCGGCGCACGCTCATGCACGGGAAGATCCACCGGGCGACGGTGACGGAGGCCGACCTGCACTACGTCGGCTCCATCACCCTGGACGCCGACCTGTGCCGCGCCGCGGACCTCGTGGAGGGTGAGCGGGTCCAGGTCGTCGACGTCACCAACGGCGCGCGCCTGGAGACGTACGTCATCGTCGGCGAGGCCGGCAGCGGGGACGTGCGCATCAACGGCGCCGCCGCGCACCTCGTCCGCCCCGGCGACCTGGTGATCATCATCTCGTACGTGCAGCTCGACGAGGCGGAGCGCGCCGCGCACCGCCCGCGCGTGGTGCACGTGGACGGCGCGAACCGGATCGTGGCGCTGGGCTCGGACGCGGCCGAGCCGGTGCCGGGCGCCGAGGACCAGGTGCCCTCGCGGTAGCCGACAGCCCCCGCTGCGGCTGCACCCGGGTGACCGCGCCCGGCGGGAGCACCCGCGGGCAGCGGTCGCGGGGGATGATGGGGCTCCCGTGCCCCGTCGAGCCGTGAGGAGCCGCCGTGCCCAGGCGCCGCGTCCAGCTGTCCTCCCTCGGGCGCCGGGGGGCGGTGCCGTCCACCCGCAACCTCGCGCAGGACGGCGCCATCCCGACCGAGCCGCTGGGCCGCAGCAGCCTGGTGGACTCCGGCGTGTACGAGCGCGGTGGACGGGTCGCCTCCCCCGCGACCCTGGCCGACACGTACCGCTGCCTGCACGAGGACGAGGCCCGCATCGCCTGGATCGGGCTGTACCGCCCCTCCGCGACGGAGCTGGGTTCGCTGGCCCGCGAGTTCGACCTGCACGAGCTGGCCGTGGAGGACGCGATCGTGGCGCACCAGCGGCCCAAGCTGGAGCGCTACGGCGACACGCTGTTCGTGGTGCTGCGCGCGGCGCGGTACCACGACGCCGCCGAGGAGGTCGACTTCGGCGAGCTGCACCTGTTCATCGGCCCGGACTTCGTCATCACCGTGCGGCACGCCGAGTCCCCCGACCTGGCGCAGGTGCGCCGGCGCATGGAGCTGGACCCCGAGATGCTCGCCCTGGGCACCGAGGCGGTGCTGTACGCGATCCTCGACGCCGTCGTCGACGGCTACGCCCCCGTCCTGCGGGGCCTGGAGAACGACATCGACGAGATCGAGGTGCAGGTCTTCGACGGCGACCCCGCGGTGTCCCGGCGCATCTACGAACTGTCCCGCGAGGTGACGAACTTCCAGCGCGCCGTGGTCCCGCTGAACGCGGTGCTGCAGGGCCTGACCGACGGCTTCGAGAAGTACAAGGTCGACGAGGAGCTGCAGCGCTACCTGCGCGACGTCGCCGACCACGTCACCGTGGCCACCGAGCGCATCGAGAACTTCCGCACCCAGCTGCGCGACATCCTCACCGTGAACTCCACGCTGGTCGCGCAGCGGCAGAACGAGGAGATGCGCTCGCTGACGGAGGCGAGCTACGCGCAGAGCGAGGAGGTCAAGAAGATCTCCTCGTGGGCGGCGATCCTGTTCGCCCCCACGCTGGTGGGCGGGATCTACGGCATGAACTTCGAGAACATGCCGGAGCTGGACTGGACGTACGGGTACCCGCTGGCGCTGCTGCTGATGCTCAGCAGCTGCCTGGTGCTGTACGTGGTGTTCAAGAGGAGGGGATGGTTGTGACCGGAGGACCGCAGCACGTGGACGCCGGGGCGGAGCTGTCCAGGTTGCGGCACAGCATCGACAACCTGGACGCCGCCCTGGTGCACCTGCTCGCCGAGCGGTTCAAGCTGACCGAGGCGGTGGGCCACCTCAAGGCCGCGCACCGGCTGCCGCCCGCGGACCCCGCCAGGGAGCAGGAGCAGACCGCGCGCCTGCGCGTGCTGGCCGTGGAGTCCGGCCTCGACCCCGTGTTCGCGGAGAAGTTCCTGGCGTTCGTCATCGCCGAGGTGATCCGCCACCACCGCGCCATCGGCGAGGTGGCCGGTTGAGCCGGCAGGTGCGTGGACGGCAGGCGACCGGGCTCGCCGCGGCCTGCGCCGCCGCGGTGCTGCTGGTCCTGGTCGGCGGCTGCACGGCCCCCCGCCCCACCACCGGCGGGACGACCTCCCCCGCCGGGACCCCGACCGAGGAGGACCCCGTGATCCCCGCGAAGGACACGTCCGGGTGGTGGAGCCCCGAGCCGGGCACCGCCTGGCAGTGGCAGCTCTCCGGCGACCTGGACCTCACCGTGGACGTGCCGGTGTACGACGTCGACCACCAGGTCCCCCGGGAGGTCGTCGACCGCCTGCACGCCGAGGGACGACGCGTGGTCTGCTACCTCAGCGCCGGCACCGTGGAGGAGTACCGCGACGACGCGCACCGCTTCCCCGCCGAGGCGGTCGGGAAGGTCCTGGGCGACTGGCCGGACGAGCGGTGGCTGGACGTGCGCCGCATCGACCTCATCGGCCCGGTGCTGCTGGACCGCCTCGACGAGTGCCGCGACAAGGGGTTCGACGCCGTCGAGCCCGACAACGTCGACGCCTGGGCCAACGACAGCGGCTTCGACCTGACCGCCGCCGACCAGCTGCGCTTCAACCGCTGGATCGCCGCCGCCGCCCACGAGCGCGGCATGGGCGTGGCGCTGAAGAACGACCTCGACCAGGTCCGCGACCTCGTCGGCGACTTCGACTTCGCCGTCAACGAGTCGTGCGCCCGCTACGAGGAGTGCGACCTGCTGCAGCCGTTCGTGGACGCGGGCAAGGCGGTGCTGCACGTCGAGTACGACCTCAGCCCGGAGCGGTTCTGCCGCACCGCGCACCGCCCGGGGTTCTCCTCGATGCTCAAGGACGGCGACCTGACGGCCTACCGGTACGTCTGCGACCACGGCTGAACCGACCGCACCACCGGGTACGGCGACAGCCCACCCGGGGACCGGGTGGGCTGTCGGGCGGCGGGTGTCAGCAGTCGTCCCAGCGCCACTGGCCGTCCTCGGTGGTCCAGCGCTCACCGGTCACGTCGCGGCCGGGTTCGGCGTAGGAGTAGTCGACCTCCGCGGCACCGCCGCTCGTGCGGCTGGCCACCGAGGTGACGGCGGCGAACCCGGCGCCGGCGGCCGCGCGGAGCGCGTCGTCGGGCACGGCGGACCGGCAGCGCAGGGACAGCAGGCGCTGAGCGGTGACGACGTCCCCGGCGAGGAGGGCGTCCGAGCGCAGCCGCACCGCGACCTCCAGTTCCGCCGTGGTGCCCAGCGGTACCGGGGCGGCGACCACACCCTCGCCCTCCTCGACCGGGGTCGCCGCAGCCGCCGGGGCGGACGCAGCGGCCGTGGTGGCTGACGTCGTGGTGGCTGACGTCGTGGTGGCTGGCGTCGTGCTGGCTGGCGTCGTGGCGGTGGGGGCCGTGGTGGGAGCCGCCGCAGGAGCGGTGGGTGTGGTGACGGCGGACGGGGTGGCGCGGGGACCGTCCGCCGCCTGGTCCGCCGGGGTGCCGCACGCTGCGCTCGCCGCGACCGCCGCGGTGAGCGCAGCGGTGGCGGCGAGACGTGCGAGGGGGACCCTCACCACGCGTGCACCGTGTTGGAGGCGGCTGAAGCGGTGCCCGCACCGGCCGCGGTGACGGCCTGCACGGTGAACCGGTAGCGGGCGCCGCGCACCGGCAGCACGACGGTCGCGCTGCGAGCGGTCGCCGCGTGCACCGTCGGGTCCGTCACGGTGGACAGCGGCTTGCCGAAGAACGACAAGCGGGTCGCGGTGACGCGGTAACCGGTGATCGGCGTCCCACCCGTGCGCGGCGGGCTCCAGCGCACGGTGGCGGTGGCGTGCGCGTCCCACAACCGGCCGGAGGAGGCGGTGCCGATGGCCGGCGCACCCGGCAGCGTCGGGACCGGAGTCGTCGGGACCGGAGTCGTCGGGACCGGAGTCGTCGGAACCGGAGTCGTCGGAACCGGAGTCGTCGGAACCGGAGTCGTCGGAACCGGCGTCGTCGGAACCGGCGTGGCGGGGGTGCCGACGTAGCCGAACCGCGCGTCGGCGGGGGTCGCGAGGACCGTGTCGGTGGTGGGTGCGGTGACCCACGCCGAGCGCTGGCCGCCGTGCTCCTCCAGCGCGACCGTGGCGGACGCGTCCCCGGGCACGGTCAGCGGGACCACGGTGCCCGCTGCGCCGCTGACGTGCACTCCCCGGTCGTCCACGTACGCGGTGACACCGCTGCGCGTCTGCTCCCAGGTGCTCGCGCGGGCGAGCTGGTGGCTCTGCTCGGTGAGGGTGGTGGTGATCAGCGGCGCGGCGGCGGTGTGGGTGGCCCGGTACGCCTCCAGCACGCCCTGCACCACGGGCAGCAGCAGCGCGTCCTCGGCGAGGTTGGACTGGTGGGCGTAGAACGGGCGCGGGTCGTCGGCGAGGACCCGGCGCAGGGCGTTGCGGACCTCGAGCGGCTTCAGGTACCCCTCGTAGCTGCTGCGCGCCTGCTCCTCGTCCGCCGCCGGCAGCGGGGCGATGCACGTGGTGGTGGCGGGGTTGTCGTCGCAGACGCCGCTGCCGCCCACGGTGCGCGAGGTGTAGTACCAGTTGTACTCGTCGATCTGGTCGCGGTAGGTGCCGGCGTTGTAGTAGATGTTCATCGGGTACCGCGGAACGGTGACGGCCTGCCCCACGGCGCGCGCGCGCTTCTCCCGGGAGGCGTCGGAGGCCAGGGTGCGAACCCCTGCCGCAGCCAGCGCCGGCGCCAGGAACGGGTTGTCCTGCGACTGGTTCGTCGTCATCAGCCCGGAGTGCTCCCCGGTGACGAGCTCGGTGGCGTCGAAGCGCGGCAGCGCGTTGGCGCGCGCCCAGTCGACGTTGCTGCTGACCTGCCCGGTGATGAACGCCTGCGACGCCCACTGCAGCCCGTCGCTGCCCTGGGCGGGGACCTCGGGGTCCTGGCGAGGCGTCTGAGCGGGGTCGGTGGCGCAGCGCCACGGCTGTCCGGTGACCGTGGGGGCGATCTGCACGCACCCCAGGTACGGGTGGCTGAAGGTGTGGTTCACCCAGGTGAACTCCCCCTTGCGGGCCAGGAAGGCGTCGGTGAGGGGGTCGGTGCCGCCGTTCTCCGCCTTCGCCGCTTCGCTGCCGCCGCCGTTGAAGACCATCGTCAGCTCGAAGCCGTGGGCCTTCTGCCACTCGGACAGGCGCTGCACGTCGGTGGGTGTCATGCGGATGTCAGGGGTGGTGACGGCGGGGTCGACGCAGTCGTCGCCGGGGGTGCAGTTCCCGTCGGCGCTCCAGCGCCCGTCGGGCAGGAAGACGTCGTCGACCTGGACGTCGAAGTAGGAGCGGTGGTGACCGAGGTGGACGCCGCGGGTCATCCAGGACACGATCCCGTGCCCCACGGTGCTGAACCACTCCATGGACTCGTTGTAGGCGGCGGAGACCATGAGCTGCTCGCGCCCGCCGGACTCGAGCTCCCAGGCGATGCTGCCGTCGGCGTCGCCGTGGCGGGCGGTGAGCAGCGGCGTGACGCGCTCACCGGCCGCGGCGGCCGGCTGGGCGAGGTACCCGTACACCTCCAGGGTCCCCGCGTCGACGTCGTCGACGGGGAACGCCCCCGACAGCTCGGAGAAGCCGTCGGCCCTGCCCTCGGCGGTGACGGTGCCGGCGGCGCCGTCGAGGGTTCCAGCGTAGGTGGCGCTGCCACCGGTCCCCGTGCCGGGGTAGACGTACGCGTTGACCTGGCGGACGCCGAAGCGGCGCTCGTAGGCGGCCAGCGCGTCCAGCTCGGCCTGGCTCATCCCTGCGGGAGCGGCGTTGGGCAGCACGACGGCCTGGTAGCGGGCCGCACCGGTGGCCGGGTCGACGAGGAACTCCTCGTCGATGGCGGGACGGGTCCCCGCGGTCAGGTCGACGCGGGTGTGCGGCACGCCCTCGCGGTCGAGCTGGGCGGCGATCGCGTTCACCGAGGGGCCGGCGTCGGCGACGACGAGGACCTCGAGGTTCACGCGGGTTCCGGTGGCGGCCCGCGCCGGCAGCGCGGCCGACAGCGGCAGTGCCACCGCGCCGGTCAGGGTCAGCGCCAGCAGGCGCGCGGCGGTGCGGTGGCGGTGGCGGTGGGCGGTGTTTCGCCTGGACGGCATGCCGTTCTCCAGTTTCCTGTCAGGGGTTCGTGAGGACGGTAGGCGTCACCGGTGAGCTGAACCGCGATTCCGGGCGCGGTGGTGCGACGTCGGCGTCCACGTTCACCCGCACCGCTCAACTCGTGACCCGGACGACAGCGCCTCTCACCACACGTGACCGCTCACGGTGCGGCGGGAGCACGACGCACGGTCGTCACCATCGCGCACACGGGTGAACCCGCCGGAGGCGATGCGGTGCAGCACGACGGCTCCGTTACCGTCACCCGGGGTGACGGCCGGCGAGGAGCCGGCCCCGCACGAGGAGGAACGATGGTGGCTCGCCGGTGGAGGCGCGGGAACGCGACGAACCGCGACGAGGCGGAACTGCGCGCAGAGGTCGACCACCTGACGCAGGAGGTGCTGCGCCTGCGTCTGGAACGTCAGCGGCCGGTGGGGATCGGCAGCGTCGCGGAACAGCTCAGCGCCCTGTCCGCGGCCGCCGTCACCGGGACCGCTCCGAGCCCCCGCGCGCAGGATTCCCTGGAGGAGCAGGACCAGGCGCACCACGTGCTGGCCCAGGCGGAGTCGATGCGGCAGTCGCTGCTCGACGTGCTCGACCAGCTGGTCGTGGCCGCCTCCCAGATGCAGCGCCAGCTGCTGGCGGGAACCTCCGTCATGGAGATCGACCGGCGCGTGCTGGACCGCCGCCGGGCCGGGGAGCGGGTCCCCGGTTGACGGCCGCGCAGGCCGAGGTCCGCGTGCTGGTGCTGGCCGGTGCCGCCGACCTCGAGGACGATCCCGTGACGCGCTCCTGGCTGCGGCTGCTGGAGCGCACCGGGTGCCCGCACGAGCTGCACCGCCCCACGGCCGCGCAGCCGCTGCGCGACGAGGACCTGGGGCACCCCGACGGCACCGGCCGCTTCCACGCCGTCGTGCGCACCACGGTCACCGCCGGCGAGCTGGACCCGGCGTCCGCGGCGGTCCTGGCCTCGTACCGCCGCCGCCACGGCGTGCGGTTGCTGCGCGCCTACGAGTTCCCCGGTGCGGGCAGCGGCGTGGTGGGGGCGACCGGCGCCCCCACCGACGGCTCGACCGCCCGGGTGACCCCCGCCGGCGCCCGGGTGTTCGCCGACCTGCGCGGGAAGGTGCCCCTGGCTCCCGGCTGCTGGGCGTACCTGGGCCGCGTCGAGGGCGGCGGCCCGCTCACCCCCCTGCTGGTCACCGGCGACGGCGCCCCCCTCGCCGGCACGCTGGACACCGGTGACGGCCTGGAGGACCTGCTGGTCGTGGTGAACACCGCCGAGGACTCGCTGCACGGCCTGCTGCTGGCGCGCGGGCTGCTGGCCTGGGTCACCCGCGGCGTGCACCTGGGCGTGCTGCGGCACGCCCTGTCCTGCCACGTCGACGACGTGTTCCTGGCGAACTGGACGACGCCCGGGGTGCGGGTGGGCGAGACCGCCCCCACCGTGCGCATGCGGGCGGAGGACGTCGAGGTGCTCACGTCGTGGCAGCGAGCCCGCTCCTTCACCCTGGACCTGGCGCACAACGGCGCCGGCGCGGACGCGGACGACCCGCTGACGCGCGCCCTGCTGGCGGCCGCGGGCGAGTTCCGCTGGATCAACCACACGTGGGACCACCGCGACCTCGACGACCTGGACGAGCAGGGCCTGCACGAGCAGGTGGAGCGCAACCGGCGCTGGGCCGAACGGGCCGGTGTGCCGGCCAGCGCCACGGCCCTGGTCACCGGCGCCCACTCCGGGCTCGGCAACCCCGCGCTGCCGCGGGTCCTGGGACGCACGGGCATCGCCGCCGTGGCCGCCGACGCCTCGCGCGGTGCCGCCCCGGCCGCGCTGGGACCGGCCACCGTGGTGCCGCGACACCCCACGGAGGTCACCACGCACGTCAGCACCTGGGCGGAACTGCTGGCGGACCAGGAACGCCGGCACGGGGCGCCGGCTCCCTCGCGCGAGGAGTTCCTGCGCGCGCAGGCGGAGGTCGTGCTGGGCCGCGTGCTGGCCGGCGACCCGCGCCCGGTGTTCGCCCACCAGTCGAACGTCACCGGCGACCGGGTCCTCCTGGACGTCCTGGCGCGGGTCCTCGACGAGCACGCGCGCCTGCTGGCACCCGGGACGGTGCTGCTGAACCCGTCCATGGACGAGGTGGCGCACGAACTGCGCCGGCGCGAGCGCTGGCGCACGGCGCTCGCGGCGGGTGCGGTGCGCGCCCTCGCGGGCGGCGGCGAACTGCTGCTGGAGGCCGGCGCGGACGTGGAGGTCCCGGTGACGCTGCCCGCCGGAGCCGGTGCGGGCCTGCCGTACGCGGGGGCGCGCTGCGGCTGGTTGCCGGTCGCGGCCGGCGGTGCGGTGCGCGTGTCGCTGAGGACGGCGGCGTGAACGCCCAGGACCCTGCCGGGCCGGCGGGCCGGGCTGACGCGGACGGCCCGCGCGTGACGCTGTTCACCGAGGGCACGTACCCGTTCGTGGTGGGCGGGGTGAGCACGTGGTGCGACCTGCTGCTGCGGGGACTGCCCGGCGTGCGCTGGTCGGTGTTCGCCCTGACCGGCGCGGAACTGGAGGAACCCGTCTTCGAGCTGCCGCCGAACGCGGCGCTGGGCGGGCACCTGCAGCTGTGGGGCCCGCGCGAGCCGCGGCGCACCGGGCCGCGCCCACCGCGACGGCGCCGCCGCCGGGAACTGGCCGCGGAACTGGTGGAGGGCCTGCTGGGCTGGTCCCCCGACCCCCTGGACCTGGTGCCCGCGCTGGTGTGGTGCCGGCAGAACCCCGACCTCGTGCTGCCCACGTTCCGCGACGAGGAGACGTGGCGGCGGTACGTCGAGGCGCTGGCGCGGGTGCTCTCGGAGGAGCACCCGGAACTGGGCGAGCCCGCGCCGTTCGACCTCGACCGCGCCGTGGAGACGTACCAGACGATCTCCTGGGTGGCGCGCACGGCGGCCGAGCCCACGCCCGCCGCGGACGTCTCGCTGGTGACGGCGGCCGGGTGGTCGGCGGTCCCCGCGGCCGTGGACAAGGCGCTGCACGACCGCCCGGTGGTGCTGTCCGAGCACGGCGTGTACGTCCGGGAGAACTACCTGGCGGCCGTGCGCTCCGGCGCCGACGCCGCCGGCCGGTTCGTGCCCACGCGCCTGGCGCGGGGCCTGACGCGCCTGGCGTACGCCGTCTCGGACGTCGTGACGCCGGTCGCGGAGGCGAACGCCGCGTGGGAGGAGGGGCTGGGCGTGGCCCGGGAACGCATCGTCGTCGTCCCCAACGGGGTGCCCGCCCCGGGTGCGCCCGCACCGGCGCCGCGCACCCGCACGGTCGTCAGCGTTGGCCGCCTGGACCCCCTGAAGGACGTGCCGACGATGCTGCGGGTGGCCGCGGCGGTGCGCCGCCGCGTGCCGGACGCGCGGTTCCTGCACTACGGCCCCGTGCCGCGCGGTCAGGAGGAGCACGCGCGCTCGTGCCACGAGCTGCACGCGGCGCTGGGGCTGGGCGAGGGGTTCCGGTTCATGGGCCCCACCACGGACCCCACGGGCGTGGTGCGCGAGGCCGACGTGGTGCTCATGACGAGCATCTCCGAGGGGTTCCCGATGTCCGTGCTGGAGGCCCTGTCGCAGGCGCGGCCGGTGGTCACCACGCTCGTGGGCGGGGTCCTGGACGCGATGCGGGGCGCAGGGGTGACGGCTCCACCCGGGGACGTGCACGGGCTGGCCGACGCGGTGTGCGCGCTGCTGCTGGACCCGGCGTTCGCGGAACTGCTGGGCCGGCGCGGGCACGCGCGGGTGACGAGGCTGTTCGGGCAGGACCGCTGCCTGGACGGGTACGCGGCGGTGCTGGGGGCGCTGGCCGCGGAGGTGCGCGGCGTGCCGGCGGAACCGGTGGTCGCGGCAGGGACGGGGGCGCGGTGAGGATCACCGAGGGTCAGGCGGCGGCGCGCGTGCGCGCGGCGCTGGGCAGGGAGCCGCAGGACGCGCTGGAGTCGGCGGTGGTGCTGGAGGCGTGGGGCGGGCTGGTGCCGGGGGTGGCGATGCCGCTGGCGCGCGGCACCACCGGCACGGCGGCGCGACGGGCGCGTGCGGCGACGACCGGCGCGCCGGTCAAGCGCCCCCGGGAGGTGACGCCCAGCGACCCCCGGGAACTGCTGGGCCTGGTCGCGGCGCTGCTGGCCACGACGGCCTGGGTGGCACCGCTGACGGCGGAGTTCGGCACGGCGGTCACCGAGGGGGCGTGGAAGCTCGCGCTGCCGTTCAGCTTCGCGCTGCAGTGGCTGGTGCGCCGCCGCTGGCTCACCGACGCCGACGGCCTGGGCCGGTTGCGCGCCGAGCGGGGCCTGCTCACCGCGGTGGGTGCCGCCTCGGCGCTGGTGCCCGTGGGGGTGTTGCTGGCTCCGGGGCGCAGCCTGGCCGCCGCGCTCCTGGTGACCTGGGTGGGCAGCCTCGTCGTGGTGGTGCGCGGCTGGGGGGTGCAGTACGCGCTGGCCCTCGTGCTGGCGGTGGCGGCGGTGCACGCCGGCCTGCCGGTGCGCGCGGACGTCCTGGCGGTGGTGCTGCTGACGCAGGTCGCGGTGGCCGCGGCGCTGCTGACGACGCCGCGATCGGCGCGCCCGCCCACCCCGTGGGGGCGTGCGCTGCCCGCCGGGGCCGTGGGCGGTGCGACCGCGCTGCTGGTCGTGCTGGACCCCTCGGTGGGGTGGGCGAGCACCTCGACGTTCCCGGTGGTGGCGCTCGTGCCGTCGCTGCTGGGCAGCATCTGGGCCAACCGGCACCTGGACCGGGTGTGGACGGTCCTGCTGGACGTGCTGGCCTCCACCCGGCTGCGCGAGCACGCCCGCTCGCGCGCGGCGGGCGTGTTCGGGGGGATCGTGGCGGGCGCCTTCGCGCGGCTGCTGCTGCTGACGACCGCGTCCTCGCTGGTGCTGGGCGCCGTGCTGCACGCCGGTGGCGCCGCCCCCGCCGCGCTCACGGCGCTGCTGCTGGGCCTGGGCTGCTTCGGCGTGGTGGGTTTCCTGGCCGGTGTGCTGGAGGCGTACTCGCGGCTGGGCGCGGCGGCGGCGGTCGTGGCGGCGGCCCTGGCCGCCGAGGTGCTCGCCGGCGCGGGGGTGCTGGGCGACGCGCTGCCGCCGCTGGCGGTGGCGGCCGTGGCCGCGACCGCCACGGCGGTGCCCGCGGTGGTGCGCCTGGTGCGCCAGCCGGCGCGGACGCTGGCCACGATGCTGTGAGCACCCGCCCGCGCGGGCGCCGGGCGGGGCCCTGGGCGGGGCGTCAGTACGTGCGGGCGTCGATCTCCGCCGCGGTCACGGTGCGGTCGAACTCCCGGCCCGGGACCACGACGCGGTCCGGCACCCGCTCGCCGGCGGCCACCCGGCGCAGCACCCCGGCGAGCTGCTCGCCGAACGCCGGGTCGCACTCGACGACGTGCTCCAGGTCGCCGGCGGCCAGCGCACGCAGGCCCTCGCGCGTGCCGTCGACGGACACCACGCGCACGTCCACGCCCGGGCGGCGGCCGGCGGCCCGCACGGCCTCGACCGCGCCGAGGGCCATGTCGTCGTTGTGGGCGAACACCAGGTCCACGTCCGGCCACGCCTCCAGCGCGGCCGCGGTGACGTCGCGGCCCCCGGCGCGGGTGAAACCGCCCGTGGCGGCACCGACGACCTGGTCGCCGGCGACGGCGTCGAAACCCCGCTGCCGGCCGGTCTGGGCGCCGGAGCCCAGGGTCCCCTGCAGCTCGAACACCCGCGCGCCGGGGGCGTGCTCACGGACCCACCGCCCCGCCCGCTCGCCCTCGGAGCGGAAGTCGGCGCCGATGCGGGTGGCGTAGGCGCCGGGCAGGTCCGTGGTGATGCCGCGGTCGACGAGGACGACGGGGATCCCGGCGTCCCGCGCCTCGCCCAGCACCTCGTCCCAGCCGTCCTGCACGACGGGTGCGAGCGCGATGACGTCGACGTCGTCGGCGATGAAGCGGCGCAGGTCCGCCACCTGCCCCTCCTGCTTCTGCTCCTGGTCGCTGAACTCCAGCTCGAAGCCGCCGGCCGGGGCGAGCGCCGCCCGGACGGAGGCGGTGTTCGCGGCCCGCCAGCTGCCCTCGGCGGCGAACTGGGAGAACCCCACCCGGACGACCTCGTCGTCCTGCTCACCGCACCCCGACGGCGCCACCGCGACGCCGGCGGCCAGGACCGCCACCGCCAGGCCCCGCACCAGCCGCCGGGCCCCTGCTCGAACGCACCGTCGATCCACCGCGCACCTCCCGGTCAACGGCATCGGCAGGACGCGCCCGCGGCGTGCTGCGCCGTTCGGGTGGTGCCCGGTCACGGCGCGCTCCCGCACGCGCTGAACGACTCACGTCCGGGGCGGTGCCGGCCGATGCCCCGTGCGTGGAACCGACGACGGACCGGGCGCTGGGGCACCGGCTGCGGGAGCGGCCGGTGTGGCAGCACCTGGCGGCCCTCGTCGTCGTCCCCCTGCTCGCCACGGGCGTCGTGACGACGAGCTCGGTGGTCGAGCGGGCCCGCGAGCTGCGGGTGGCCGACGAGGCCGGCGCCCTCATGCGCGCCGCGACCGAGCTGGACGCGCTGCGCCGGGCCGTGGACAGCGAGCTGCTGCCCACCCTGACCCGCAACGTCACCCGGGACCCGCAGGAGGCGGCGGCGGCCGGGTTCGGCGACCAGCGCCCGCGGCTCTACCTGGACGCGGTGAACAACGTGCAGCTGGCCCGGCAGGTCACCGACCGGGCCGTCTCGCGCATCCCGACCGGTTCACCCGCCGCGGTGGGCACCGCGCTGGCCGCGGAACGGTTGCGCACCGTGCGCTCGGCCGCCGACCAGGGCACCTCCAGCACCGAGGCCCTGGCCCAGCTGTACCTGGGCCTGTCGGACTGGCTGGCGCACGTCGAGGAGGAGGTCATCACCCGCACCACCGCGACGGGTCTGAGCGACCTGAGCGCGCTGGCCGTCAACGACGTCACCCTCGTCGCGGAGCTGACCCAGCAGGCCAGCCGGGAGGTGCCGGTCACCTTCACCGCGCGCGTCCTCACCGGCGACCCGCAGGTGCGGGCCCGGCAGCGCTCCGCCCACGTCATCGGCACCTACCGGGAGGTGGCCGGGGCCGGTTCGGAGCTGTCCACCGCGCCGATGCGGGTGCGCTGGGCGGCGGCCGTCGGCAGCGAGCCGGCCCGGCTGCTGGCGCAGGCCCTGAGCACCGAGACGGCCGACCCCGGCCACCTCAGCGGCCCGCAGCTGCTGGACCTGGCCGGGGCCAGCGCCCAGCGCGACCGGGACCTGGCGCAGCTGCTGGAGACCGCGGTGGACACCGCGGTGGGGGCCATCGACGCCGAGCAGCGCACCGCGGCGGGACGCCTGCACGTCACGGTGCTGGCCTCCCTGCTGGCGCTGGCCGGCGCCCTGGTGGCGGCCGGGGCCCAGGGCCGCTGGCTGGCCCGGGCGCTGCGGCGCCTGGCCGGCGCGGCCCGCCGCATCGGTCAGGGCGAGCTCGTCGAGGTGCCCGAGACCGGCCCGCGGGAGGTCCGCACCGCGGCCCGCGCCCTCGCCGGGGCGGTCGCCGGGCTGCGGCAGGTGCGCGAGCAGGCGGACTCGCTGGCGCGCGGCGACCTGGCGGGCGCGCTGCGCGAGCAGCCGGTGCCCGGGCCGCTGGGCGAGGTCGTCCAGGCGTCGGTGCAGCAGCTGGTCCGGGCGGTGCAGCAGCGCGAGCACCTGCAGACCGAGCTCGCGCACCAGGCCGCGCACGACCCCCTCACCGGGCTGCCGAACCGCGCGGCGGCGCTGCGGCTGCTCTCGCGGGCGCTGGAGCGCACCGCACCCGGCGGTGCCACGGGCCTGCTGTTCGTGGACCTGGACGGGTTCAAGGCCGTCAACGACGGCGCCGGGCACGCCGCCGGTGACGAGGTGCTGCGCGAGGTCGCCCAGCGGTTGCGCGGGTGCGTGCGCGAGGGCGACGTGGTGGGGCGCCTGGGCGGCGACGAGTTCGTGGTCGTCGCGCACGACGTGGCCGACGAGGCGCACCTGGTGCAGCTGGGCGCGCGCATCGTCACGGCGGTGCACCGGCCCGTCGAGGTCGCCGCCGACCGGGCCACCGGTGCGGCCGGCCGCGCGGTGCGCGTGGGCGCCTCGGTGGGCGTGGCGCTGACCCGCGACGGCGCGGCGTCCGCCGAGGCGCTGCTGGCGGAGGCCGACTCCGCTGTGTACCGGGCCAAGTCGCGCGGTCGCGGGCGCGTGGAGGTGTTCGACGACGCGCTGCGCGCCGAGCTGGCCGCCCGCTCCGACCTGCAGTCCGCGCTGCGCGAGGGCCTGCGGCACGGGGAGCTGACCCTGCACTACCAGCCCGTCGTGGACCTGGCGGACGGCTCGCTGGCCGGGTACGAGGCGCTGGCCCGCTGGGACCGCCCCGGCGTCGGGCCGGTGCGCCCGGACGTCTTCGTGGCCGCGGCGGAGGCGTCCTCGCTGGTGTGCGACCTGGGCCGGTGGGTGCTGCACGAGGCCACCGCGCAGCTGGCGCGCTGGCGCGCGCAGCGCCCCTGCGCCTGGCCCGCCCCCGGTGAGGGGCCCGAGCCGACCGTGGCGGTGAACGTGTCCGGGCGGCACCTGGCCGACCCGCGGCTGCTGGAGGACGTCGCCGACGCCCTGGCCGCCTCCGGCCTGCCCGCCCACCTGCTCGTGCTGGAGATCACCGAGACGGTCCTCGTGGACGACCCGGTGGCGACGGCGCGGCTGCAGCAGCTGCGGGCCACCGGGGTGGCCGTGGCCATCGACGACTTCGGCACCGGCTACACGTCGATCGGCCAGCTGCCCGCCACGCCGGCGGACACCCTGAAGATCGACCGCAGCTTCGTCGCCTCCGCCGACCCCGGTCGCCGCGGGCTGGTGGAGCTCGTGGTGCGCGCCGCCCACACCTTCGGGCTGCGGGTCGTCGCCGAGGGCGTCGAGGAACCGGAGCAGCTGCAGTGGCTGCGCGAGCACGGGTGCGACACGGCGCAGGGGTACCTGTTCTCCCGCCCGCTGCCGGCGGGCGAGGTCGCCGGCTGGCAGCGGCCGGTGGGGGCCCGCCGCTGAGGGGCGCTGCTGCGCAGCGGCGCCGGTGGTGGGATCAGTGGAGCAGGTCCGCGAAGGCGGCGTGCTCGTAGCCGCCGTGCTCGTCGACCCGGTACTCGCGGGCCACCTGCGGGGTGGCCGCGATCTCGCGCAGCGCCGCCCCCAGGGCCCTGACGTCCTGCAGCGCCGTCGCACGGCCCGCGCTCGCCCGGACGGCACCGGGCAGCCGGTGGCGCTCGCCCCGGCGCACGTCGTCGTGGAACCGCCGGACCTGCTCCGGGGTCAGCGCCAGCAACCGGCCGACGTACGGGTGCGCGCAGAAGCAACCGCTGCGCACGCCGATGCCGTGCTCCTGCGACAACCGCGCGGCGAGCAGGCCGTGGGGCACCCCCTCCAGGTCGAACACCGCGACGGGCACGCGGTCGGCGGTGGTGGAGCCGTAGCGCCGCAGTCCGGGGACACCGGCGAGCTCGGTGTCCAGCGCCTGCACGAGGGCGTCCTCGTGCAGGCGCAGCGACTCCCCGCGCCCGAGCAGGTCCTCGGCAGCGGCCTCCAGGGCCACCACGCCCAGCACGTTCGGCGAGCCGGCCTCGTCGCGGTCGGGCACGCCGGCCCAGAGGACGTCGTCGTGGGAGACGGCGCTGACCGCGCCACCACCCACGAGCATCGGCTCCCCCTCGGCGAGCAGCCGGCGCGGGAGCACCAGGGCACCGGCGCCGTAGGGGGCGTTCAGCTTGTGCCCGGACAGCGCGAGCACGTCGATCCCCGTGGCGGTCATGTCGATCGGCCGGTGCGGCGCCAGTTGCGCGGCGTCCACCACCACGAGCACGCCGCGGCTGCGGGCGGCGGCCGCGATCTCCGCCAGCGGCGGCACCCACCCGGTCACGTTGGACGCGCCCGTGAGGGTCAGGACGGCCGGTGCGGGACGCTCGTCCAGGGCCGCGACGACGGCGGCCGTGTCGAAGGTCCCGTCCGCACCGACGTCGACGACGCGCAGGCGGGCGTGGCGCCGCCAGGGCAGCAGGTTGGCGTGGTGCTCGGCGGCGGTGGTGACGACCACGTCGTCGCGGCTCAGCCCCAGGCGGAACGCCAGGAGGTTCAGCGCCTCCGTGGTGCCGCGCGGGAACAGCGCGACGTGCGTGTCCGGGTCGGCCCCGACGAAGCGCAGCAGCGTCTCGCGCGCGCCCTCGTAGCGGGCGCTGGAGCGCCGCGACTTCGCCCCGGCACCGCGGTGCACGCTGGAGTACCAGGGCAGGAACTCCTCCACGGCCCGCGCCACGACGACCGAGGCCGGCCCGGTCGCCGCGTTGTCGAGGTCGACGTACCGGCGCGTGCCGCCCCCCGCGACGGGGACGTGGACGTCGTCCCCCACGAGGCGGTCCTGCGCGGGGTCGTGGTGGAGGAGCACCTCGTCCCCATCGGTACCGCGACCGCGGACCTTGAACCGGGGACGGGTTCAAGTCCCGGCGCTGTCCGACCGATCAACCCGGGGTGAGCTCCCAGGCGCCGGCGACCGCACCCGGTACGGGGCTCCGCCGCCCCTTCCGCATCACCCGCAGGGTCTTCTGGGACCTGGCGGTCTACATGGTGGGGCTGGGCCTGGCCGTCGGCCTCGTCTTCCCGCCCTTCGCCGAACTGCTGGGGGTGCCGCACCGGTACGCGGACCGCTCCTCCTTCCAGGTGGCCTGCCTCGTCGCGGGCTTCCTCGTCGGCGCCGTGAACTACGCGCTGTGCCGGGTGGTGGTGGGTGGCCGCCTGGCGCTGCTGACGGAACGGCTGCGGGCGGTGACCGGGACCATCGCGCGTCGCAGCCGCGGCGGCGACTGGTCGTCGGCGACGTCGGCGCGCATCGAGGTCGACTCCGACGACCAGCTCGGCGCGACGGCCACCGCCTTCAACGACCTGCTCGACGCGCTGGAAGCCGGCGAGCACTTCCGTTCCCTGGTGCGCAACGCCTCCGACGTCATCACGGTGGTCGACGCGGCGGGGACGATCACCTACCAGTCACCCTCGGTGGGGTGGGTCCTGGGGCACCCCCCGACCTCGCTGGACGGCACGAGCTTCCTCGACCTGGTCCACGACGAGGACCTGCCCGCCTTCCGCGAGCACCTGCGCGCCACGCTGGAGAACCGCCCGCAGCCGCCGTCGACCGTCTGCCGCGTGCGGCACCGCGACGGTTCCTGGCGGTGGGCCGAGACGGTCGCCGGGAACCTGGTCGCCGACCCCGCCGTGGCCGGGATCGTCCTGACGACCCGGGACGTCAGCGACCGGCGGCGGCTCGAGGAGCGGCTGCGCACCCAGGCCTACCACGACCCCCTCACCGGCCTGCCGAACCGCGCGCTGTTCATGGAGCGGCTGCGCCTGGCCGAGCAGCGGACGGTCGCGGGCGAGGGCGCCAGGGCGGTGCTGTTCCTGGACCTGGACAACCTCAAGACCGTCAACGACGGGCTCGGCCACGACAGCGGTGACGCTCTCCTGCAGGCCGTGACGAGCAGGCTGGGCGCGTGCGTGGACGAGGGCGACGTCCTCGCCCGCCTGTCGGGCGACGAGTTCGCGATCCTGCTCAGCGGCGCGCGGGCCGACGAGGCGCTCGCGGTCGCGGAGCGGGTCCTGGAGTCGCTGCGCGAACCGGTGCGGCTGCTGGACCGCTTCGTCCACACCGGCGTCAGCATCGGCATCGCCACCTCCGCGACGTGCGCCTCCAGCGGGATCGGGCTGCTGCGCGCCGCGGACGTGGCGATGTACGTCGCCAAGAGCACCGGCAAGGGACGCTGCGAGGTGTTCCAGCCGGCGCACCACGCGGCCGAGCTGGACCGCGAGCGGCTGCGCGCCGACCTGCACAGCGCGCTCGACGAGCAGCAGTTCACCCTCGCGTTCCAGCCGATCGTCGAACTGGGCACCGGCAGGATCGACGGCTTCGAGGCGCTGCTGCGGTGGAACCACCCCGTGCGCGGCCCGGTGCCCCCGGCCGACTTCGTCCCGCTGGCGGAGGAGAACGCCCTCATCGTGCCCATCGGCCGCTGGGTGCTGCAGGAGGCCTGCCGGCAGGCCGTGCGGTGGGGGGCGGAGCACGGGTCAGCGCTGAAGGTGAGCGTCAACGTCTCCGCGCGGCAGTTCCAGCACCCCACCCTGGTGCGGGACATCACCGAGGTCCTCGCCTCGACGGGCCTGGACCCGCACCTGCTGACCCTGGAGATCACCGAGACGCTGCTCGTGCAGGACACCTCGCGGACCGCGGGCAAGCTGCACGACATCAAGGCCCTGGGCGTGCGCATCGCCCTCGACGACTTCGGCACCGGGTACTCCTCGCTGAGCTACCTGCGCCGCTTCCCCATCGACGTGCTGAAGGTGGACAAGTCCTTCATCGACGGGGTCGCGGAGAACGCGGAGGACCGCACGGTCACCGGTGCGGTCGTGCAGCTCGGCCGGACGCTCGCCCTCACCGTCGTCGCCGAGGGGATCGAGAGCGCCGAGCAGGTCAGCACCCTCGTGCAGCTGGGGTGCCCGCTGGGCCAGGGGTACCGCTTCTCGCGGCCGGTCCCGGCCGCCGAGGCGAGCGCACTGGTGGGCGGGCGGCTGTTCGACCACGGGGTGAGCGCCACCGGCTGAGGGGTTCGCGCCCCCCTGGGCGGCGGGAGGGGCCACCGCGCACCGCGTCCGGCGTGCGGATCGCACCGCGATCACGTAGGGATGACGCGTGCGCGTCGTCGAGGTGAGCGAACCCGGTGGTCCCGAGGTCCTGCGGGTGGTGGAACGGCCCGAGCCCGTGGCGGGGGCCGGTGAGGTGGTCGTCGCGGTGGAGGCCGCGGGGGTGAACCCCACCGACCTGGCGGCGCGGCAGGGCATGACCGTGGGCGACTCCGCCTCTCCCCCGTACGTCCCGGGGTGGGACTTCGCCGGGACGGTGCACGCGCTCGGCGAGGGCGTGGGAGCGTTCGCGCCGGGTGCCGCGGTCGTCGGGATGATCCCCTGGTACGCGGTGCACGGTCGCGTCGGCGCGTACGCCGAGCGGATCGCCGTGCCGCAGGAGTGGGTGCTGCCGCGCCCCGAGGGTCTCGGCGCGGTCGACGCCGCGACGATCCCGCTGAACGCGCTGACCGCCGCGCAACTCCTCGACCGGCTCCCCCTGGGCGAGGGGGCGGAGGTGCTGGTGACCGGTGCCAGCGGCGCCGTGGGCGGGTACGCGGTGCAGCTGGCCGTGCAGGCGGGGCACCGCGTCACCGCCGTCGCCGGCACGGGCGACGAGGAGTGGGTGCGCGAGATCGGTGCGCACGTCGTGCTGCCGCGGGACACCGACTACTCCGGGCTCGGGGAGTTCCCCGCCGTCGTGGACGCCGTTCCCGTGGGCGAGGCGCTGTTCCCGGCCGTGGCGCGGGGCGGGAAGGTCGTCAGCACCCGGCCCGTGCCCGGCGCACCGGCCGGGGCGGGAATCTCCCAGGAGGTGCTGCTCGTGGAACTGGACCCGCCCCTGCTGGAGCGGCTCGTCGGCGAGGTCGCCGCCGGGCGGCTGCGCACGCGGGTGGACCGCACCTTCCCGCTGGAGCGCGCCGCCGACGCCCACCGCGCCGCCGAGGAGCGGGGACGCCGGGGCAAGGTGGTCCTGACGCCGTGAGGCCGGGGGGGGGGGGGGGGGGGGGGGGGGCCCCCCCCCCCCCCCCCCCCACCCCCCCCCGCCCCGCCCCCCCCCGCCCCGCAGCACCCCGTCGAGGGAGAAGCGGCCGGCGCCCGTGAACAGCAGCACCAGACCG
>NZ_JBKBCT010000193.1:0-530 GCF_050871525.1 Kineococcus auxinigenes
GCAAACGCTGCAGCAAGGTGCCATGAGTCAGGGCTGGCTTCCTCCCGGGGAGTGGCGCTGCATCACAAACCAGGAGATGGCTTAGAAACACGTCATCTGTAGACGTTGGCGGTAGCGCCGCCCTATTGAAGCAGTACTCGACGGGGATGCCGAATTTGTTCAGTACCAGCAGGCCGTCATGTTGGATTTGCTTGAATGAAGGCAGGATTCCTTCGTGGTGAATTTTGAATTCAAGTAGCAGCGCCTTCCACGTGCCAGCGCAGCCTATCAAGTCTGCACAGTGTTGGTTGAGGTCAAAGAAATTCTGCTCGGTGTTGTCGGGCAGACATGACAAGTAAGGAATATCGAGCCGCCGGAAGTAGTCGGCGAGACGCTTGTCGACTTCCTGGACAAGAAACCTTTCCTTAGTTTTGATTTCATCAGTCACGGTACTGTTTTCCATCAATCATTTTTCTAGGTCCGATTGCCACGCTGCCCGCTCACGCTTGACGGTACTCGTCGCGGGACTCGAGCTCCATCTTGCACACATG
>NZ_JBKBCT010000194.1:0-530 GCF_050871525.1 Kineococcus auxinigenes
ATGCCGATCGAATCCGAAAAGGTCGCGTTCGACTCTGGGCGCGACTTTGCAGAGGCGGCCATGCATCTCGGCTGCTCCGCGATAGAGGCAGTATCAGTGGCATGCCACTTTCAGACCGACTGCGGCAACGGCGTCGACGCTCTGACGCTGGTTTGAGGAAAACCGATGGACGCAGCCAAGCTGCAAGCGAAGATCTACGCAGGCTACGCGAAGTCGGCCAAGCGGATCGGCTACGTCTATGACGTCTACCGCCCGGCCAGCACCGCCAACCCGCTGACCAACAAGGTCGCCAGCCTGAATGCCTCATTCAACGCCCAGGACTGGACGTACACGAAGCCGAATCTGCCGGATAAGCCGTATTGGTACTGCCTGATCGACGGCCGTCTCACGCAGGTCGGTGACTACCTGCAGCGCGGCACGAACCTGCATTTCATCGCTGGGATGCAGGACGAGTTGCCCATCCTCACGGTGGAGTGCAACGCAAAGGTGTGGGTCACGCGCACGACGACGCCGAGCGGCGTTGGGGCCGT
>NZ_JBKBCT010000195.1:0-529 GCF_050871525.1 Kineococcus auxinigenes
GCTTTCACGCCTACATAACCGATGCCGTAACCGATCCCAAAGCCCGCAGCTCCAACGGCGAGGGGCGGAGCAAAGGCGGGCGGAATAACGGGCGCTGGAGCCAGAGCTTCCGCTGTAGGCGCTTCGGTTGCAGCCGCACCCAGAAGCGATGAAGCGAGCAGGGTCGCACCCGCTAGTCGCGCAGTCCAAGTTCGATAAACAGGCTTAGCCTGCTGTCGCGGGCGAGGTGACGACTCGTCAGTGGGTCGAGCCCTCAAACGTTGGCTTGTCAATACTCGAAACAGGTTCATAAGGGTACCTCTTTCCACTGCGTTCCGAAACTAAAGATCAGTAAGACACGCTGAGCCATCGGGTGGTCACCGCGAAGCTCAAGATCAGCCGATTGGCCCAGGAAGATTGGGGCAACAGGAGCAGCAGCTAGTCATATGGGGCTACATGCAAGATCCAAGGAGGCCACCGAGGAGCGAAGCCAGCGGTGGCGCCGCCCTGGTGCTCAGCAGCTGGAAGAACCGCTACTGACAAAGGCTCA
>NZ_JBKBCT010000196.1:0-529 GCF_050871525.1 Kineococcus auxinigenes
GGCCCGCGTGCGCGACATGTTCGAAAACGCCAAGAAGCAGGCACCCTGCATCGTCTTCATCGACGAAATCGATGCGGTGGGCCGTCATCGTGGCGCGGGGTTGGGGGGCGGTAACGACGAGCGCGAGCAGACCCTGAACCAGCTCCTGGTGGAGATGGACGGCTTTGACAGCAACAAGGGCGTCATCATCATGGCGGCGACCAACCGCCCCGAGATTCTTGACCCGGCGCTGCTGCGCCCCGGCCGCTTTGACCGTCACATCGCACTGGACCGGCCAGACCTCAAGGGGCGCGAGCAGATCCTTCGGGTTCACGTCAAGAACGTCACGCTCGGCAGCGATGTGGACTTGAACAAGATCGCCGCCCGCACGCCCGGCTTCGCGGGGGCGGATCTGGCCAACCTCGTCAACGAAGCGGCGCTGCTGGCGGCCCGCAAAGGCAAGTCGGCGGTCGAGACAGCAGACTTTGACGAAGCGCTGGACCGCATCGTCGGCGGGCTCGAAAAGAAGAACCGCGTGATGAACGCCAAG
>NZ_JBKBCT010000056.1:0-26056 GCF_050871525.1 Kineococcus auxinigenes
CGTCGAAGAAGTTGACGTCGAGCAACGTGATCTTCTTTCTGTCGTTTCCTGAGGTCTGACTGATCCGTGGGACTCAGCGGTCCCGTTGGCCGGCGGTGGGGGGGGGGGGGGGGGGGGGGGGCGGGGCCCCCCCCCGCCCCCCACACCCCCCCCCCCCCCCCCCCCCCCCCCCCCCCCCCCCCCTCGGGCGCGCGAGCTCAGGCGGGAGCGTGCGCGCCGGCACCGTCCCGCTCGCGGACCCAGGTCAACCGCACGCCGCCGGGAGCGACCGCGGGGGCGCTGCTGCCGGCCGCACCCGTCATCAGCGCCAGCGACAGCGGGTCCTCGGTGGTGGCCGTCGCCGCCTCCTCGGGCAGCGGCGAGCCGTCCTCCCCGCAGCGCAGGACCGTCACGTCCAGCCGGTCCTCGTCGTCGCTCAGGCGCATGTCGACCAGGCCGGCACGACCCGCGGCCGCGTCGGTGGCGCTGACGGCACGGGCGCACGCCTCGCCGATGGCGATGCGGATCTCGTCCAGCTGGTCCTCGCCGAACCCCGCGCGCCGGGCCACCGACACCGCCACGAGCCGGGCGGTGCGGACGTGCTCGGGCAACGGGGTGAAGCGCAGGTCGACGGTGGGCACGATCCGGTCAGGACGCCGTGTTGGCCTCGTCGGCCGCGGTCGACGCGGCGATGGCCTCGGCGACCGTGTCGTGGATCGGGAACACCTTGGTCAGGCCGGTGATGCGGAAGACCTTGAGGATCTTCTCGCGCTGGCAGACCAGGTGCAGGGAGCCGTCGTGCGAGCGGACCCGCTTGAGGCCGCCGACCAGGACACCCAGGCCCGTGGAGTCCAGGAACTCCACGCCCTCCATGTCCACCACCAGGTGGTGGTGGCCGGCGCCGACGAGCTCGTTGAGCCGCTCGCGCAAGGTCGGTGCGGTGTAGACGTCGATCTCACCGGACACCTCGACGACGGTCCGGCCGCTCTCCTCACGGCTGGTCACCGACAGGTCCACAGGACCCCTCCTCGCTGCTGCTGGCGTCGAACGTGCCGGGCGACACGCCCCCGTGCATTGAACCATCGCGCTGAGTGAGGGGCGCGCCCAGCGGTCCAGGCCCCACCCGCCGGCGGGCGACACTGGTGCGGTGACGCGGGCGGCAGCGCGGGGCCGGCCGTCCCCGCCGGAGGCCGGGACGGCCGGCCGGGTGGTGCCCGGCGAGGTGCCCGGCGGGGTGCCCGTCGCCTGGGACGACCTGCTGCGCGACGGCGCGCGCACGGGCCGGCTGCGGCACGTGGAGGTCCTGCCGGCGCGGGAGGGCGAACGCGCGGGCTGGCCCGCCTGGGCCGACCCGGAGGTCGTCGCGGCGCTGGAGCGCGGCACCGGGGCCCGGCCCTGGCGGCACCAGGTCCTGGCGGCCGACGCCGTGCGGGCGGGCCGCTCCACCGTCCTGGCCGCCGGCACCGCCTCGGGCAAGTCGCTCGCCTTCCAGCTGCCGCTGCTCACCGAGCTGCGCCGCCCGCCCGCCGACGGCACCGACGGGCGCGGCGCCACCGCCCTGTACCTGGCCCCCACGAAGGCGCTGGCCGCCGACCAGGACGCCCGGCTGCGCGCGCTGGGCCTGGACCGGCCCCTCACCGCCACCTACGACGGGGACACCCCGCCGGAGGTGCGCCGCTGGGTGCGGCGCAACGCCTCCCTGGTCCTGACGAACGTCGACATGCTGCACCGCTCGCTGCTGCCCGGCCACGAGCGGTGGGCGCCGTTCCTGCGCCGGCTGCGCTTCGTGGTGGTCGACGAGTGCCACACCTACCGGGGCGTGTTCGGCTCGCACGCGGCGGCGGTGCTGCGCCGCCTGCGCCGGCTGGCCGCCCGCTACGGCGCCGAGCCGGTGTTCGTGCTCGCCTCCGCCACCGTCGCCGAGCCGGCCACCACCGCCCGGCGCCTGACGGGCGTGGACGTCGAGGCCGTCACCGAGGACACCTCCACCCGCCCGCGGGTGTCGGTGGCGCTGTGGGAGCCGCCGCGCCGGGAGGACACCGGCCAGGACGCGGGCCAGGGGGCCGGCGGCGAGCAGCGCACCGCGACCGCGGAGACCGCCGACCTGCTGGCGGGCCTGGTCCGGCGCGGCGTGCGGACCCTGGCGTTCGTGCGCAGCCGCGCCGGCGCGGAGTCCGTGGCCGCCGGGGCGCGCCGGCGGCTGCTGGAGGACGCCCCGGACCTGGCGACCTCGGTCCTCGCCTACCGCGGCGGCTACCTGCCGGAGGAGCGCCGCGAGCTGGAGGAGGGCCTGCGCTCGGGGCGCGTGCTGGGCATGGCCTCCACGCGCGCCCTGGAGCTGGGCGTGGACGTGGCGGGCCTGGACGCGGTGCTCATCGCCGGCTGGCCCGGCACCCGCGCCTCGTTCCGCCAGCAGCTCGGCCGCGCCGGTCGCCGCGACCGGCCGGCGCTGGGCGTCTTCGTCGCCCGCGACGACCCGCTGGACACCTACCTCGTGCACCACCCCGAGGCCCTGTTCGGCGTGGACGTGGAGGCCACGGTGCTGGACCCCTCCAACGCGTACGTCCTGGCCCCGCACCTGGCGGCGGCGGCGCAGGAGCTGCCGCTCACCGAGGCGGACCTGGACCTGTTCGGCCCGGCCGCGGCGGGCGTGCTGGACCTGCTGGTGGCGCGCGGGCTGCTGCGCCGGCGGGCGCGGGGCTGGTTCTGGACCCGCCCGGAACGCGCCTGCGACCTGACCGACCTGCGCGGCGCGGGCGGCACCGTGCGGGTCGTGGAGACCGGCACCGGGCGGGTGCTGGGCACCGTGGAGGCCGGCGCGGCGGACTCCTCCGTGCACGCCGGCGCCGTCCACGTGCACCAGGGCCGCAGCTACGTCGTCGACGAGCTGGACCTGGCCGGTGGCGTGGCGCTCGTGCACGCCGAGACCCCCGAGCACACCACCCACGCCCGCAGCCGCAGCGAGGTGCGGGTGCTGGCCGTGGAGGAGGAGACCGTGCACGGCCCGCTCACCGCGTCCCGCGGGGTGGTGGAGGTGACGAGCCGGGTGACGGGCTTCCTGCGCCGCCGCACCGGCACGGGGCAGGTCCTCGGCGAGGAGCCGCTGGACCTGCCCGAGCGGCGGCTGCGCACCCGCGCCACGTGGTGGTCGCTGGAGGCGGACACCGCCGTGGACGCCGTGGGCGGGGCGCCGGCGCGGCTGCCCGGCGCGCTGCACGCCGCCGAGCACGCCGCGATCGGGCTGCTGCCGCTGCTGGCGACCTGCGACCGCTGGGACCTGGGGGGCCTGTCCACCGCGCTGCACCCGGACACCGGCCGGCCCACCGTGTTCGTGCACGACGCGGTCCCCGGCGGCGCGGGGTTCAGCGACCGCGGCCACCAGCGGCTGCGGGAGTGGCTGGGCGCCACCCGCGACGCCGTGCGCGCCTGCCGCTGCGCCACCGGCTGCCCCGCCTGCGTGCAGTCGCCCAAGTGCGGCAACGGCAACGAGCCCCTGGACAAGGCGGGGGCGGTCGCCGTGCTCGACGTCGTCGTGGCCGCCCTGGCCGCCGGCGCGCCCTGAGCCGACGGCGCCCGCACCCGCACCGCTCGCACCGCGCGGCCCCGGCCGAGCGGTCACGGGAGCACCGCACCGGCGGCACCGCCCCCGCCTCCCCCAGCGCCCGGGGCGGCGCCGGCGCGCGCCGCGGCCCGCGCCGGGGTGCCGGCCAGCAGCGCGGCGAACGGGCCGCCCACCACCACCTCGGCCTCCACCCGCACCGAGCCGTCGGCGGCGACGGCGCACCCGCCGCCGGCGCCGTTCGCCCGCAGCACCCGCTGCGCCCGCTCGCACGCGGGGCCGTCGGCCCTGCCCAGCGCGACGTCCGCACCGGCGAGCGCCGCGAGATCGGCCGCCGCCCGTGCCCGGTGCCCGGCCGCGACGGCTGCGCCCAGGCCCGCCACGGCCACCGCCAGGACCAGGGCCGCGGCCACGACGCCGAGCAGCAGGACGCTGCCGCTGCCGGCGTCCCGGGGCGCACCGCGCGCGCTCACGGGCCCACCCCGGCCACGCCCTCCACGGCGGCGCTGGCCGCCGACCGGGCCAGCACCCGCCCGCCCAGGGGGCCGGCGAGGTGCTGCACCGAGCGCACCTCCACCCGCACCGTCCCGGCGCTGACCCGCACGTCGACGGAGGCCCCCGCCGGGGCGGCGGCCGAGGCGGTGGCCCGGACCACCGCCTCGGCCTCGCCGCGGGCGGCCGCGCGGGCCCCGGCCCGGGCGGCGTCCACGCAGCCCACCTGGGCCAGGGCGACCCGTGCGGCGCCCAGCAGCAGCGCGAGCACCAGGACGACGGCCGGCAGCGCGACGGCGAACTCCGCGACCACCGACCCCTCCTCGCGCGAGCGCCGCGCCCTCACCCGAGGGCCAGCGCCTGGCGGACCACTCCCAGGAGCAGGGCGCGCACCTCGTCGCTGCTCAGGATCGCGACGAGGAGCCCGGCGAAGCCGCACGCCGCCAGCGTCGCCATCGCGTACTCGGCCGTGGCCATCCCCTCGTCCCCGGTCCCGCCCGCCGCCTCCGGGCGCGGCCCCGCGCCCCGCCGCGACGCCTCGACGCGCCGCGCTGCCGCGCCCCGCACGTGCTCATCCACCCGTGTCCTCCTCACCGCCGGCGCCCGGCCGGCCGTCCCGGGCCGGCACGCCGCCGGCCCGGGACCACCCTGTGCGCCGGCCCGGCCCCGCGGCCGCCGCCCGCGGGGCGGTTGTGGAGGCCGGGCGGTGCCGGGCGGCTGTGGAGCGCGCGGCGCCTCACCCGTCGGACTCACCCGGTGAGGACGTCGCGGGCCAGGGTGAGCACCACCGGGACGACGCCCAGCAGCAGGAACGCGGGCAGCGTGCACAGCCCGAGCGGCAGCACCAGCTGCGAGCCCAGGCGCGCGGCGGCCTCGGCACCGGCGCGGCGGCGCTCGGCGCGGTGCTGGGCGGCGGCCGAGACGAGCAGGGAGGCCGTGGAGGCCCCCGTGCGCGCCGACAGCAGCAGCGGGTCCGCCAGCGGCCGCCAGCGCTGCGACGCCCCTTGCCAGGCCCGCTCGGCGTCGGCGCCGCCGTCCAGCTGCGCGCACACCCTGGCCAGGTCGGCGGGGACGGCACCGGGTGCGGCCTGCACGGCCTCGCGCAGCGCCCGTCCCGGGGGCAGCCCCGCGCCGACGGCCACGGCGGTCAGCTCCAGCAGCACCGCCAGGTCGGGTGCGGGCGGTGGTGGCTCCCGGCGCAGTCGCCGCACGGCGGTGCTCACCCGCACCCGCAGCGGGGTGCGGGGCCGTGCGGGCGGCTCGTCGCCGTGCTGCGCGCGGCGGCGCCCGGGGCCGTCGGCGAGGAGCACGGCGACGGCCAGCAGCACGGCGACCGCGGCCCCGGCCAGCGGGGGGCTCACGCGCCGCCCGCCGCGGTCGCGGCGCGCACCAGGCGCGCGCTCCACCAGCGGCCGGCCAGCAGCAGGGCGGTCCCGGCGAGCGCGCACGCGCGCCCGGCGCCGGTGCCCAGCAGCGCCTCCCAGGGCGGTGCGCCGAGGGCGGCTCCCAGGGCGAGCCCCGCCAGGGGCAGCAGCGAGACCGTGCGCGCGCTGACCCGGGCCCCAGCGGTGGCGGCCCGCAGCGCGGCGCGGGCGTCGGCCTCGGCCCGCGCGGCCGCCGCGCACTGCTCCAGGGCCTCGGCGGCCGGCGCCCCGGTGCGCTCGACCAGCCGCCACACCGCCCGCACACCCTCCGGCGCGGAGGGAGCGGGGCCCGGGCGCGCACCCGCCCCGGCGTCGGGGACCTCGCCCCCGGGGCCCTGCGCAGCCGTCCCGTCCTCGGCGCACCGCCATGCCTGCGCCGGGGTCAGGCCGGCGCGCAGCAGGGCCGCGACGCGCTCGGCGAGCCGCGCGCCGTCCAGGAGGTCCGCGTCCGGCGGCGGGCGGCGGCGCCGGGCCCGGCGCGGGCGTGCGGGCGCGGAACCGGGCCCGCGGGGGTCGCTGCGCACCGGCGCGCGGGGCCCGGCCGCGACGGCGGCCCCCACCAGGGCCGCGACCACGGCGGCGGTGCTCACGGCGGCGGTGCTCACGGCAGGCCCAGGCCCAGCCGCCCGGCGAGGTGCGGCCACCCGGGCCCGCGCCGCACCTCGCCGCCGTCGTCCACCTGCAGGGCCGGCACCACCCCGGCGCGGCCGGTGGCCGTGGGGCGCACCAGCGCCACCTCGGTCACACCGCGCCGGCCGCCGCGGCGCGCCACGTGCAGCACCACGTCCACACCGGCCAGCAACTGGGCGTCCACCGCCTCCGGCGCCGAGCCGGCGGCCGCGGCCAGGGCGTGCAGCCGGGGCACGACGTCGGCCGCGGTGTTGGCGTGCACGGTGCCGGCGCCGCCGGCGTGACCGGTGTTGAGGGCGGCCAGCAGGTCGCGCACCTCCGCACCGCGGCACTCGCCGACGACGAGGCGGTCGGGTCGCATCCGCAGCGCCTGGCGGACCAGCACGTCCAGCCCCACCCCGCCGCGGCCCTCGACGTTCTCGTGGCGCGCCTCCAGCCGCACCACGTGGGGGTGGTCGGGGCGCAGCTCCCCGGAGTCCTCGACGAGGACGATGCGCTCACCGGGGTCGACCTCGCCGAGCAGGGCCTGCAGCAGCGTCGTCTTGCCCGCGCCGGTGCCACCGCTGACGAGCACGGACAGGCGCGCGGCCACGACGGCGCGCAGCACCGGCAGCCAGCCGTCGGGCACCCCGCCGGCGTCCGCCAGCTGCTCCAGCCGCCAGCGGCGCAGGGCGGGCACGCGCAGGCTGACGCAGGTGCCGTCGGGCGCCAGGGGCGGCAGCACGGCGTGCAGCCGGGTGCCGTCGGCGAGGCGGGCGTCCACGAACGGGCTGGCCTCGTCCAGCCGGCGCCCGGCGCGGGCCGCCAGCCGCACCGCGAGCGCGCGCACCTGCTCCTCGCCGCCCACCTCGACACCGGCGGGCCGCAGGCCGCGACCGTCGTCCACCCACACGCGCCCGCCGCCGTTGACGAGGACGTCGGTGACGCCCTCCAGCGCGAGCAGCGGCTGCAGCGGACCGGCTCCGCTGACCTGCGCGCGCACGTCGTCGACCAGGCGCAGCAGGGCGGCGGCCCCCAGGACGACGCCCTCGGCGCGGGCCGCCTCGGCCACCGCCGCCGGTTCCACCGGCCCGCGCAGCCGGGAACGCACCCGTTCGGCCAGCTCCGGCCCGAGCGCCGCGCTCACCACGACGGCACCGCGGCCACCGCGGCGACGGGGGCCCCGGCGGTGGCCGCCGCCCACCGCGCCGCGAAGGCGCGCACCGCGCTGCGGCGCCCGGTGGGCAGGCCCTCGCCGCGTTCCAGGGCGGTCTCGAGGTCCCGCTCGCCGCGCAGGACGGCGGCCAGCGGCGCGCCGACGACGTCGGCGAGGGCCTCCGCGTCCGTCCCGGCGCCGACGTCGCGCAGCACGAGCCGCACCTCGGGGGCGGCACCGGCTGCGGTGGCGCCGGTGAGGCGGCGCACCTCGTCGACGGTGCAGCAGGCCGAGGCGGCGGCGCGGGTCGTGGCGGGCGCGACGACCAGCACCTCCCCGCACGCGCCCAGGACGTCGGTGCAGGAGGTGTCCAGGCGCCCGCGCGGCAGGTCCACGACGGTGGTGGTGAACACGCTGCGGGCGGCGCGCAGGACGGCGGTGAGCGCCTCCGGGGTCGGACCGCTGCCGGTGCGCCGGTCCCCGGCGAGCAGGTGCAGCCCGTCCTCGAGGCGCACCGTCGAGCGCAGCACGTCCGGTCGCAGCCGCCCGGAGACGCCGGCGAGGTCGCCCCAGCGCAGCCCCGGCAGCTGGTCGGCCCCCAGCAGCAGGTCCAGGCCGCCGGAGGCGGGGTCCGCGTCGAGGAGCAGGGCGTCGCCGGCAGGTGCGGCGGCCGCGGCGAGGGCGGCGGCCAGGACGCTGGCACCGCCCCCGCCGCAACCGCCCACCACCCCCACGACACGGCCCTCGGGGCGGGGACCGCCGGCCGCGTCCACCAGCCGGTCCACGAGCCAGGGCTCGGCCTCCGGCAGCAGCGCGGCGTGGTCGGCGTCGACCTCGGCGGCGTGCCGCCACCACTGCGGGTCCACGGGGGCGCGGCCGACGAGGACGACCTCGGCGGCACCGCGAGCCCGGGCCTCGGCGACCCGGTGGGCGGGGGTGCCGGCCCCGACCAGCAGCAGCGGCGGGATCCGGGCGGGCACGCCGCCGGCCGCGGTGGGCGGCTCGGGCAGCACGGTGCAGCCGGCCGCCTCGGCCAGGCGCAGCACGGCGGCGGTGAGGTCGGCGTCGGCGCCGAGCAGGGCCGCACCGGGCGCGGGGCCGTCCTCGGGGGCGCGGTGGTGCGGGCGGGGGGCAGCGGGCACGGGGGCCTCCAGGCGGGTCGCGGTGGTCGCGATCACCGTGGCGCCCCGGTGCGGCCCGTCCCGGCCGGTGCGCGCGTGCCTGTGGACGCTGCGGGCGGGGCGCGGCTGTGGAGACGGCGGTGCCGTCCGGGCCGGGCGAGGAGGGGGAAGACGACGGCCCCCGCTGGGGGGGAGCGGGGGCCGTCCACGGTCCGGCTCGGGGGGGATGAGCCGGGCCCGCGATGTCGCCCGGAGGCGTACTCGTCCATTTGACCTCATCGGAGCCCCGCTGGCAATTCCTCCACACGGGTGTTTCCGGACCCCGCGGCCGTGGACGGGACCCCGGGTCCGCGGCGAGCGGCTCAGGCGCGCACAGCCGCCGCACGGGTGAGGAAGTCGGCCGCCAGCGGTGCCGCCACCGCGCCGCCGCTGGACCCGTCGCTGACGAAGACCGCGAACGCGAGCGAGCCCTGGTAGCCGATCGTCCACGCGTGGGTGGGCAGCGGGTCGCCGGTGCCGTGCTCGGCGGTGCCGGTCTTGGCGTGCACGGGTTCGCCGGGGACCCCGGCCAGCACGGTGGCGGTGCCGGAGGTCACGACGTCGCGCATCAGGTCGCCCACGGCCGCCAGGACCGCCGGGTCTGCCGCCGAGCCGGGCTCGGCGGGTGCCGCGGGCGCGGGGTCCAGCACGATCGCCGGGCGGCGCAGCCGCCCGGCCGCCACGGACGCCGCGGCCACCGCCATCGCCAGCGGGCTCACCAGGGTGCGGCCCTGCCCGAAGCTGGCCGCGGCCAGGTCCACCGCGGACTCCGCGGCCGGCACGTCCCCGGCGAAGGCGTCGACACCGGTGGCCCACTCGGCGCCGATCCCGAGCTGCGCGGCGGTGGCCGGCAGCTCGTCGTCGGCCAGCCGGGAGCTCAGGCTCGCGAAGGCCGTGTTGCAGGACTGCGCGAAGTCGGTGCGGAACGGCACGTCGCCGAACGCCTCGCCCTCGAAGTTGCGGAACGAGCGGCCGTCCACGGTGAAGGTCGGCGCGCACGTCACCGTCTCGGCCGGATCCAGCCCCCCGGCCAGCAGCGCGACCGTCGTGACGACCTTGAACGTGGAGCCCGGGGGGAAGCGCCCGGTCAGGGCCAGGTCGCCCTGGTCGGCCGGGGAGTTCGCCACGGCGAGCACCTCCCCGGTGGCGGTGTCCAGCGCCACCAGCGCCGACGGCGACGTCGTCACGGCCAGCACGTCGTCGGCCTCCTGCTGCAGCGCCGCGTCCAGGCTGGTGCGCACCGGCTCGCCGGGGACGGGCTCGACGACGAGCAGCTCCTGCGGTTCCCCGGTGCCGCCGGCGGTGCGCACGGCGACGCCGACGCGGCCCGCGAGGCGCTCGTCGTAGTCCGCCTGCAGCCCGGACAGGCCCGCGAGGTCCCCGGCGGCGTAGCGGCCGCCGGAGGACTCGACCCTCTCCGCGGTGACCTGCCCGACGGCGCCCAGCAGGGCTCGCGCGAACTCCCGCGTCGGCGCCAGCGGCAGGGTGGACTCGCGGAACACGGCACCCGGGACGGCCTGCAGGGCGTCGCGCTGGGCGTCGTAGTCGGTGCGGCGCAAGGTGATGACGGCGACGAAGGCGTCCGGGTCCGCCTGCTGGACCCGCTCGGCCAGGGCGTCCGCGTCCACGTCCAGCAGTTCACCGAGGGCCGCGGCGGTCGCGGCGGGGTCGGTGGTGCGGGAGGGCTGCACCCCGACCTGCACCACGGGCGTCTCGGTGACGACGGCGCTGCCGTCGCGGCCCAGGACCTCGGCGCGCGGCGGCTGGGTGCGCTGGAGGGAGAGCGTGGAGCCGTCGGCGAGCGCGGGGTGCACCAGCGCCGGTTCCCACACCGCCCGCCACCGCTCGTCGTCCCCGCGGCGCAGCCCCAGGGTGGTCGTGTAGGCCAGGACGCTGCCCTCGGGGGCGCCGTGGGCGGCGGCGAGGTCGAAGGAGACCTCGAGAGCGGCTGCCGCGCTGCCCTCCCCCGCCTGCTCGGTGTCCACCGAGGCCACCGCCACGGTGGGCGGGGCGCTCGCCAGAGCGCCGGCCAGGCGCGCGTACTCGGCGGCCAGGTCGGCGGGGACCTGCCCGGCGGCGGTGAAGAGCTCGGGCCGCCAGGTCCCGGCGGACCAGTCGCCGGCGACCTGCTCGGCGAGGCGGCGGGCACCGGCGGCGCCGTCGTCGCGCGTGCGCGCCCAGACGACGGCGCCGCCGGCCGCGACGGCGGTCGCCGCGGCCGCACCCGCGGCGACCACGGCGCGCCGCCTGGGGCGCCGGCCGGAGGAGGGACCGGGCTGGGGGGTGGGCTCGCTGCTCATCGCCCTCGATGCTCGCACGCGCCGGCTGGTAGCCTTCTGGGCGTTGGAGGTGTCGCCTAGTCCGGTCTATGGCGCCCGCCTGCTAAGCGGGTTGGGGGCTACAACCCCCTCGCGGGTTCAAATCCCGCCACCTCCGCAGGCCCGAAGGCCCCGTCCGCACCGCGGACGGGGCCTTCGCCGTCCCACCCGGTGATCACGCATGATCACGCTCGGCGCCGTGGCGGGCGCCGGGTGGTCCGGCGGGCAACGGGGGCCCGGAAGCGTTGCGCCAGAACCGATTGGGCATCCGGGCGCGAGGCCGCTACAGTAGTCCACGGCTGCTGCGGCAACGCGGCACCGGCGCCCGTAGCTCAACGGATAGAGCATCTGACTACGGATCAGAAGGTTAGGGGTTCGAGTCCCTTCGGGCGCACCACGGCCAGCAGGCCGCACAGGGCGGGTCCTCTCCGGAGGGCCCGCCCTTCGTCGTCCGGGGGCCGGGTCGCACCGGCCCCCGCTCCACCCGCCGGGGTGGCCGGCCAGGCGCACCGTCAGGCCCGCACCGGCTCCCCCCGCCTGCGCACCCCCGCACCCCCCGCCCCGGGCCCGCCGACCGGACCGGGCCCCTGCGACCGGCCGCGCGCGACCGGACAGGTGGGTGTGGACACCACCCCCGCCGGGTTCGGGCCGGCGGGTGCCGAACCGGCGAGCGCCGAACACCTCTGGAACCCGGCGCGAACTCGTTCCCCGCACCCGACCGGGCAGCGCCGCAGCGGCCGACCGGCCTGTTCAGCACCGGCCGCACCGCCACTGGAGAGCACCCGGGAACATTCCCGTTCACAGCTGCGCCAGTTCCCCGGTACACGTGCGGAACAGCCGATCGGGAACTCCCCGGAGAACCCCACCCGTTCGCCCCGAGGAATGCCCTCTCGGTGCGCGAACTCCAAGAGAACTGTGGTTTCATGGTGTTCAGCATCAATCACCCCACTTCCTCCCGGGAGCTCAGCATGGCAAACCACGACGTCGCCCTGAAGGTGGCCACCGAACTGCCCGTCGGTGCCGTCGACCTCGAGATCCCCGTGAAGCGGAACGGCCGCAAGATCGGCACGTTCACCGTGAACGCGAACGGCGTCTCCTGGAACCCCTCGACCTCCAAGGCCCCGACCTCGGTCGCGTGGGAGGACCTGCCGGCGGCCCTGGCGAGCACCACCACCGCCGACGCCCCGGCCGCCCCGGCGAAGAAGGCCGCCGCTCCCGCCGCGAAGAAGAGCGCGGCGAAGAAGGCCACTTCGAAGAAGGCCGCCGCTCCCGCCCCCGAGGCGACCGAGGCCCCTGCGGAGAGCACCCCGGCCGAAACCGCCCCCGAGGCGACCGAGGCCCCGGCGCCGGCCAAGCGCGCCTCCGGCCGCAAGTCCGCCCCGGCGTCGAAGAAGTCGGCCCCCGCCGCGAAGAAGTCCACGCCCGCTCCCGCGGCGAAGAAGTCCGCTCCCGCCGCTTCCGCGGCTGTGGACGCGCGCGCCGTGCGCCAGTGGGCGGCCGAGAACGGCATCACCGTCGCCCCGCGCGGCCCGATCTCCTCGAGCATCATCGACCAGTTCCGCGCCGCCACCGCCTGAGCAGCGCGCACGCTGGAACGCCACAGGGGCGGGATCCTCCGGGGTCCCGCCCCTGTGGCGTTCCAGCGTGCGGCCACGTTCAGCGTCCGGCCACCCTGCGGGCCAGTCCCGCCAGCAGCCGACCCGCGCGGCGGCCGCGCCTGCGCCGCACGGCCACCGCCGCTGCGGCCGGCGCCGCGGACCGGGCGAAGATGAGCTCGCACATGTCCCGGTACTTCTCGTCCGGGTCCGGGACCCACTCGATGCGTCGCATCGCCTGGTCGCGGCCGGCAGATTCCAGGACGAACTGGCCGTAGCCGAGCAGGCGGCCGGGCACCGACTGGTTGTAGCTCATGTCGGTCACCTTGCTCAGCGGCATCATGGCCGTGCGGCGGTTGACCACCCCTCGGGTGAGCAGCAGCCGCTTGTCGGTGGCGATGAACCACCCGTTGCGCCACTGCAGCAGCCGCCACACGGCCCGCAGCAGCAGCACGACCCAGGCCAGGAACAGCGCGTCGCGCAGCAGCGGCGGGTCGGGGGGCAGGCGGAACCCGAGCCACAGGACCACCGCGAAGCCGGCGACGACGCCGGCGACGGTGCCCACCAGCTGCGCCCAGTGCCGTTGCGACGCGACGTGCGTGCGCTCACCCGCCAGCAGCCGCCGCTTCACCCAGCGCGGCAGGCCGGCGCGGCCGGGGTCGGCCTCGTCCGCGACGGCGAGCTCGGCGCGCGAGGAACCGGTCGCGGACCTCCCCCGCACCCGCGCGTCCCGCCCGCTCAGGCCAGCAGGCCGTCGAAGAACGACATGATGCTGTCGACCAGGGTGCCCAGCGATTCGCCGACGCCGCGCACGAACGTCGCCGCGGACTCCGGGGAGCGGTAGACGGCGTACAGCGCGAACACGACCAGGATCCAGCCCACGACCCGGCGCCACTTCATGCCCAGCCCCTCTCCGCGTTCCCCCGAACGCCGCCAACCGTCACCAGAAGTCAGGAAATGTGCACGATCGGGCGTCATCCTGCCGGAAATCGCCCCTCACCTCGACCACCCGCGCCGGGGAACCCGTCGGAGCCGGTGGGCCGGCGGGTTCAGACGACGCCGTAGAGGCGGTCCCCGGCGTCACCGAGGCCGGGGACGATGTAGCCGTTCTCGTCCAGCCGCTCGTCGACGGCCGCGGTCACCACGGTGACGTGGGCGTGGCGGTCGAAGGCGGAACGGACGACCTCGATGCCCTCGGGCGCGGCGAGCAGGCAGATCGCGGTGACGTCCACGGCGCCGCGCTCCAGCAGGTACTCGACGGCCGCGACGAGGGTGCCGCCGGTCGCCAGCATCGGGTCCAGCACGTACACCTGCCGGCCGGAGAGGTCGTCGGGCAACCGGTTGGCGTAGGTGGTGGCCTGCAGGGTGGTCTCGTCGCGGATCATCCCGAGGAAACCGACCTCGGCGGTGGGCAGCAGCCGGACCATGCCGTCGAGCATCCCCAGGCCCGCGCGCAGGATCGGCACGACGATCGGCTTGGGCGAGGTCAGGCGCACCCCCGTGGTGGGCGCGACGGGGGTGGTCACGGGGTGCGGTTCGACGCGGACCTCGCGGGTGGCCTCGTAGGCCAGCAGCGTGACGAGTTCGTCGGCGAGGCGGCGGAAGGTGGGCGAGTCGGTGTTCACGTCCCGCAGCGCGGTGAGTTTGTGGGCGACGAGGGGGTGGTCGATGACGGAGAGGCGCACGAGGGCTCAACCTAGCCGCCCGGGTGGTGCTGGCGGCAGCGGCGAGCGTCCTGCCACCATGGTCGCGTGGCGTACTTCACCGCTGTCCTGACCCCTGACGGCGACGGCTGGCGTTCCGTCGACGTCGACCTGGAAGCCGGCTCCCCCGAGGAGCTGGGCGACGTGCTGCGCGGCGCCGTGGGCGACGACGCCGCGGTGCTGGCGGTCCTCGAGCGCGAGGACGAGTGGTTCGCGCTGGTGCGCACCGACGGCGACGACACCCGCGTGTTCGTCTCCGACGCGGTCGCGGCGGCCGACAGCTCCTTCGCCGAGCTGTTCGCCGAGCTGCCCCCGGCCACGGCGGTCCCCCCGGGCGGGGTGGACGGCACTGCAGACACGGGCGCGGCGGACGCGGGCACCGCGGGCGCGGCGACGGACGCGCCGGCCGTCGGGGAGGTCGTGTGGGCCGGGGACCCGGACCTGCTGTCCGACCTGGGTTGCCCGCCCGCCGTGCTGACCGGGCTGGCGGTCTCCGGCACGGACCCCTCGGCGGCGACCGTGGAGGTCGGGGACGTGCTGGGGTTCGCCGACGTCCTGGAGTCGCTGCGCTGAGGGGCCTGGCGCAGCCGCCGCGGTGGGCGGAGTGGATGCGCCTGGCGCTGCGGGAGGCGCAGGCGTGCCGGGGTTCGGGCGACGTACCGGTGGGAGCGGTGGTCGTGGACGCCGCCGGCACCGTGCTCGGGACCGGCCGCAACGAGCGGGAGGCGGCGGGCGACCCCACGGCGCACGCCGAGGTCCTGGCGCTGCGGGCGGCGGCCCGCACCCGCGGGCAGTGGCGGCTGTCCGGCTGCACGCTCGTGGTGACGCTGGAACCGTGCGTGATGTGCGCGGGGGCGCTGGTCCTGGCCCGGGTGGACCGGCTGGTCCTGGGGGCGTGGGACCCGAGGTTCGGCGCGGCGGGTTCGCTGCGCGACGTGGTGCGCGACCGGCGCCTGAACCACGCGGTGGAGGTCGCCGGCGGTGTGCTGGAGGCGGAGTGCGCGGCGCTGCTGGACGGGTTCTTCGCCGAGCGCCGCGGCTGACCGGTGCCGCCGTGCGGGGCTGCCGGAGCGGTGGTCAGCACCGTGTATCGTTGCCGACGGTGGTGTGTCCGAGCGGCCTAAGGAGCACGCCTCGAAAGCGTGTGAGGGGGCAACTCCTCCGTGGGTTCAAATCCCACCGCCACCGCTCGAACGGCGAAGGCCCCCGGTTGCCTGGTACCGGGGGCCTTCGCCGTTCCCAGGCTCTCCGCCGCGCCGGAGCGCGCTCAGCAGGCCGCGGCGGCGCTGCCCTCCGGCGGGGCGGGAGGCGCCAGGGCGTCCTCGGGCAGCAGCTGCTGGTGGGCGTCGCCGAGGGTGAGCTCCACCGCGGTGACCGCGGGGTCCTCGACGAGCTGGGCCTCGGGGAAGCGGGCGCCGACCGCGCGGGCCTGCGCCAGCAGCCCGGGCGCGTACCGCACCACCGCGGTGACGGGCCCGGCGGCCACGGGGGCGTTGCCGATGTCGGGGACGGTGAAGCCGCGGCCGCGCAGCTCGTCGGAGACCGCGGCGGCCAGGCCGGTGCGGTCGGTGCCGTTGAGGACCTCCACGGACACCTCGCCGGGGGCGGGCAGGGGCTGCTCGGCCGCCGGGACGCACGTGGGGCTCGGGGAGGCGGCGACCGGGTCCGCGCCCGGCTGCCAGCGGCCGGTCCACACCAGGGCCGCGGCGCCGCCGACGGCCAGGACGAGCACCACCACGACCGCGAAGACGATCCGCTGCCGTCGGCGGCGGCGCAGGCGGCGGCGGTGCAGCCGCTCGTAGGAGGCCTCGTCGAGGTCGTCCTCCACCGCGGCGCCGGGCAGGACGCCGTCGTCGGGCCGGCCCCGGGTCGGGGCGCCGTCGCGCTGCTCGTCCACGGGTCCTCCTGTCAGTCCGAGAGCGTGAGCACGCGCGCGTGCAGCACCTGGCGCTGGTGCAGCGCGGCTCGCACCGCGCGGTGCAGGCCGTCCTCGAGGTACAGGCGGCCGCGCCAGGCCACGACGTGGGCGAACAGGTCGCCGTAGAACGTGGAGTCCTCCGCGAGCAGGGCGTCCAGGTCGAGGGTGCGCTTGGTGGTGGTCAGCTCGTCCAGGCGCACCTGCCGCGGGGGCACGGTGGACCACTGGCTCGTCGTCTCGTACCCGTGCCCCGGGTAGGGGCGTTCCTCGCCGACCGCCTGGAAGATCACGGTGAGTGATTCTAGGCGGCGCCGTGCTCGCGCGGCGGCAGGACGCGCGAAGCCGGGGACGACGAAGGGGCCCGCACCCGGTGATCGGGTGCGGGCCCCTCGGCCTGCGGAGGATGCGGGATTTGAACCCGCGAGGGCGTTAACCCAACACGCTTTCCAAGCGTGCGCCATAGGCCACTAGGCGAATCCTCCAGTGCCCCCAGCGTAGCGCGCCGCAGCCGGTGCCCTCGACCCCGGGGTCGAGGCGGGCGGCGCGGGGGGTGGGGCGGCGGGCGGTTGGACCGCACGCGGCGGCGCCCCGTACAGTGGTCGCAGACCCCTCGCGTGGCGTCATCCAGCTGAACCCCCCCAGGGCCGGAAGGCAGCAAGGGTAGGCGGGCTCTGGCGGGTGCGCGGGGGGTCCCTCACGTCCCGGCCGGGGTGTCGCCGGGGCGGGTTAGCCTCGGGGTCGTGACGAGCGCCCTGTACCGCCGCTACCGGCCCGAGAGCTTCGCGGAGGTCATCGGGCAGGAGCACGTCACGGTGCCGCTTTCCCAGGCGATCGCCAAGGGCCGCGTCACGCACGCGTACCTCTTCTCCGGCCCGCGCGGCTGCGGCAAGACGACCAGCGCCCGCATCCTGGCCCGCTGCCTGAACTGCGCGGCCGGTCCGACACCGACCCCCTGCGGGACGTGCGACTCCTGCCGGGACCTGGCCAACGGCGGCGCCGGCAGCGTGGACGTCGTCGAGATCGACGCGGCCAGCCACGGCGGCGTCGACGACGCCCGCGACCTGCGCGAACGGGTCACGTTCGCCCCGGCGCGCGACCGCTTCAAGGTCTACATCCTCGACGAGGCCCACATGGTCACCCAGCAGGGCTTCAACGCCCTGCTGAAGACGGTCGAGGAGCCGCCGCCGCACGTGAAGTTCGTCTTCGCCACGACCGAGCCGGACAAGGTCCTCACGACGATCCGCTCGCGCACCCACCACTACCCGTTCCGCCTGGTGCCGCCGGCCCGGCTGAGCACGTACCTCGGCGAGCTGGCCGAGCGCGAGGGGGTGGGCATCGGCAAGGGCGTGCTGCCGCTGGTGGTGCGCGCCGGCGGCGGGTCGGTGCGCGACTCGCTGTCGGTGCTGGACCAGCTCATCGCCGGCGCCGGCGATGAGGGCGTCACCTACGACGTGGCGGTCTCGCTGCTCGGCTACACGCACGCCTCCCTGCTGGACGACGTGGTGGAGGCGATCGCGGCCGGGGACGGGGCCACGGTGTTCCGGGCGGTGGAGCGGGTGGTGGAGTCCGGGCAGGAGCCGCGCCGCTTCGCCGACGACCTGCTGCAGCGGCTGCGCGACCTCGTGGTCGTGGCCGCCGTGGGCGAGGGCGCCGCCGACGCGCTGGCGGTGCCGGAGGACGCGCTGGAGCGGCTGCGGGCGCAGGCCGCCCACCTGGGGCGCGCCGAGCTGTCCCGGGCGGCCGACGTCGTGGCCGCCGGCCTGGAGCAGATGACGGGGGCGACCTCCCCGCGCCTGCAGCTGGAGCTGCTGTGCGCGCGGCTGCTGCTGCCGGGCGCGGACGCCGGCGGCGGTCTGGGGCCTCGGCTGGAGCGCCTGGAGCGCCGCCTGGCGGCGGGGCTGCCGGTGCCCGCCGCGCCGGCTCCCGCAGCGGTGCGCGCACCGGCCCCGGCGCCCGCGGCGGTGGCCGCGCCCCCCGCGCCGACCCCCGCTCCCGCTCCCGAGCCGGTGGACCCGCCGGCGCCCGCCCGGGCTGAGCAGCCCGCCCAGCAGGCCCCCGCCCAGCAAGCCCCCGCCCAGCAAGCCCCCGCCCGACAGGCCCCGGCACCCGCTGCGGACGACGGCTGGCCGGTCGCCCGCACCCCCGGCTCGGGGGCCGAGCCCACCCCCTCCCCCGCGGCGCAGGGGCCCGCGGCCGGCGGTGCCGCGGAGGCCCCGGAGGCCGTGGAGGCCGTGGCGGCCCCGTCCTCCCCCGCGCCCGGCGGCGCCTCGGAGGCCGAGGCGGTGCGGCGGCTGTGGACGGACGTGCTCGGCACGCTGTTCCGGCTCAAGCGCACGACGTGGTCGCTCGTGGCGGAGAACGCCACGGTCCAGGACTGCCGCGGCGGGGTGCTGACCCTGCGGTTCAAGACCCCGGGCCTGGCGTCCACGTTCGGTCGCGGCAACCACGCGGGGTTCGTCGCCGAGGCGCTGCTGGAGGTCACCGGCATCGAGGCCGCGGTCCAGGCCGCCGGGGCCGACGGCGCGGCGCCGCGCGGCGGTCGCGGGGCGCCGCGGCGAGCCCGTCCCGCGGGCGGTGCCGCGCAGGGCCCCGGGACCGCCCCCGGCGGCTGGGGCGCACCGGCACCCGCCCCGGTGCGGCAGCCGCAGCCGCCCGCCCCGGCGCCGGCGCCGGCGAGCACCGACCTGGCCGGTCCCGACGACGACGTGCCGCCCCCGGAGGCGCCCATCGACGACCCCGGGGAGGAGCACCTGTCCGCCCCGCGCCGCCCGCAGCGACCCGCGCCGCAGCAGCAGGCGCCCCAGCGGCAGGCCCCGCAGCAGCAGGCCCCGTGGCCGGCCTCGGCCGCCGCACCACCGGCGCCGGAGGAGCCGGAGGAGGACGTGCCCAGCCGCGACGACGCCGACGCCGAGGACTCCCAGCTCGTGGGCGCGGCGGTCGTGGAGCAGCTGCTGGGCGGGAAGGTCATCTCCACCGACGACGGGCGCTGAGCGGCGGGGCGGCGCTCAGCGGCGGGGCGGCGCCGGGTGTCGGTGCCGGCACGTAGGCTCGCCGCGTGTACGAAGGAGTCGTCCAGGACCTGATCGACGAGCTCGGACGGCTGCCCGGCGTCGGCCCCAAGAGCGCGCAGCGCATCGCGTTCCACCTGCTGTCCGCCGACGCCGCCGACGTGCGCCGCCTCGCCGAGGTCCTCACCGAGGTCAAGAGCAGGGTCCGGTTCTGCGAGGTCTGCGGCAACGTCGCCCAGGAGCAGCTGTGCCGGGTGTGCCGCGACCCCCGCCGCGACCCGAGCGTCATCTGCGTGGTGGAGGAGTCCAAGGACGTCGTCGCCATCGAGCGCACCCGCGAGTTCCGGGGGCGCTACCACGTGCTGGGCGGGGCGATCAGCCCGATGGAGGGCGTCGGCCCGGACGACCTGCGCATGCGCGAGCTGCTGGCGCGCCTGAGCTCCGGGGAGGTCACCGAGACGATCATCGCGACCGACCCGAACCTCGAGGGCGAGGCCACCGCCACCTACCTGGCCCGGCTGCTGCGGCCGATGGGCCTGAAGGTCACGCGGCTGGCCTCGGGGCTGCCCGTGGGCGGCGACCTGGAGTACGCGGACGAGGTGACGCTCGGGCGGGCGTTCGCCGGACGGAGGTCCCTGGATGGCTGACGAGACGATCGAGACGACCGGCGCGGAGGCCGCCGAGGCCGTGGAGCTGGCGCAGCTGGCCGCCACGACCGCCCTCGAGGCGCGCGACTACCTCGACGCCGTCACCGAGGTGGCCAGCGGGCAGCTGGGCTCGACCGCCCTGTCCGTGCTGCTGCTGGCCGTCAGCCAGCTGCAGGTGACCGGCGCCCGGCTGGGCGCGGTGGCCGACGTCGTGCCGGCGCGCCGCTTCGAGCCGGACGCGGGCCCCGACCCGGACGTGGACCCGGTGCGCGCGGGCCTGGCCAACGTCCTGGAGGGCGTGGACGACTACGCCGACGTGACGGACCCGCTGACGAACGCGGAGCTGGTGCGCGGGGCCCTGTCGGACGACCTGGCCTCGGTGGCGGCGGACCTCGTGCACGGCGTGCGGCACTTCGAGCGCGGCGAGGTCACCGAGGCGCTGTGGTGGTGGCAGTTCTCGTACCTGTCCTCGTGGGGGCTGCGCTCCAGCGCCGCGCTGCGGGTGCTGCAGTCCCTGCTGGCGCACCTGCGCCTGGACGTGGACGCCGAGACGGCCTCCGACGCGGAGTTCGACGCCCTGCACCCCTGAGGGTGGTCAGAACGCCCAGCCCGCACGCCCGGGCGGAGCAGGACTGCCCGGCCCGCGCGCCCGGGCGTGGGCACGGGCGGGAGCACCCGCACCGCTTCCGTAGAATCGCCCGTCGTGGCTCTCGTGGTGCAGAAGTACGGCGGTTCCTCGGTCGCTGACGCGGACGGGGTCAAGCGCGTCGCCAAGCGGATCGCGGCGACCAAGCGCGCCGGCCACGAGGTCGTCGTGGTGGTCTCCGCGATGGGCGACACCACCGACGAGCTGATCGACCTCGCCGAGCAGGTGACCCCGATGCCGCCGGCCCGTGAGCTGGACATGCTGCTCACCTCCGGCGAGCGGATCTCGATGGCGGTGCTGGCGATGGCGATCAGCAACCTGGGCCTGGAGGCGCGCTCGTTCACCGGCTCGCAGGCCGGCGTCATCACCGACTCCTCGCACGGGCGGGCCCGCATCATCGACGTGACGCCCGGGCGCATCCGCACCGCGCTGGACGAGGGCGCCATCGCCATCGTCGCCGGCTTCCAGGGCGTCAGCCAGGACACCAAGGACATCACCACGCTGGGCCGCGGCGGCTCGGACACCACGGCCGTCGCGCTGGCGGCGGCGCTGGGCGCCGACGTCTGCGAGATCTACACCGACGTGGACGGCGTGTTCACCGCCGACCCGCGCATCGTGCCCACCGCCCGCAAGATCAGCCGCATCGCCAGCGAGGACATGCTGGAGATGGCGGCGTCGGGGGCGAAGATCCTCATGCTGCGCTGCGTGGAGTACGCGCGGAACTACGACCTGCCCATCCACGTGCGCAGCTCCTTCAGCGCGCACGAGGGCACCTGGGTGACGGACTCCCCCGTCCCCGCCGGCCTCAGCTCCCACGCCGTGGAGGAAACCGTGGAACAGCCGATCATCTCCGGCGTCGCGCACGACCGCAGCGAGGCGAAGATCACCGTGGTGGGGGTGCCGAACACCCCCGGCACGGCCGCCGCCATCTTCAAGGCGGTCGCCGAGGCGGAGATCAACATCGACATGATCGTCCAGAACAACTCCGTGGGCGCCTCGAACCTGACCGACATCTCCTTCACCCTGCCGAAGTCGGAGGGCCAGACGGCGGCGACGGCCCTGGACAAGGTGAAGTCGACGGTCGGTTTCGAGCGCCTGGAGTTCGACGACCAGATCGGCAAGGTGTCGCTGATCGGCGTGGGCATGCGCTCGCACCCGGGCGTGTCCGCGACGTTCTTCGACGCCCTCGGCACGCAGGGCATCAACATGGAGATGATCTCCACCTCGGAGATCCGCATCTCGGTCGTCACCCGCGCCGAGCAGCTCGACGACGCGGTGCGCGCCGTGCACACCGCCTTCGGCCTGGACGGCGAAGCAGAAGCCGTGGTCTACGGAGGTACCGGACGATGAGCCGCAAGCCCACCCTCGCCGTCGTCGGCGCCACCGGCGCCGTCGGCTCCGTGATGCTCGGGATCCTCTCCGAGCGCCCCGACGTGTGGGGCGAGATCCGCCTGGTGGCGTCGGCCCGCTCGGCGGGCAAGGTGCTGCGCGTGCGCGGCGAGGACGTCGTGGTGCGGGAGCTGACGCCGGAGGTCTTCGACGGCGTCGACGTCGCCATGTTCGACGTCCCCGACGAGGTGTCCGCGCAGTGGGCGCCGATCGCCGCCCAGCGCGGTGCGGTCGCCGTGGACAACTCCGGCGCGTTCCGGCTGGACCCGGACGTCCCGCTGGTGGTGCCGGAGGTCAACGGTGCCGCGGCGCGCGACCGCCCGCGCGGCATCATCGCGAACCCGAACTGCACGACCCTGACGATGATGGACGCCCTGGGCGCCCTGCACGAGAAGTGGCAGCTCACCGAGCTCGTCGTGGCCAGCTACCAGGCGGCCTCCGGCGCGGGGCAGCCCGGGGTGGACCGGCTCTACGACGAGCTGGAGGTCGTGGCCGGCCAGCGCACGCTGGGCCAGCGCTCCGGCGACACCGCCGCCGCCGTGGAGGCGAATCTCGGCGCGGACTCGCCGTTCCAGGCGAACCTCGTCCTGAACGTCATCCCGGTCGCGGGGTCGCTGAAGGAGGACGGCTGGACCAGCGAGGAGTTGAAGGTCCGCAACGAGTCCCGCAAGATCCTCGGCATCCCGGACCTGAAGGTGTCGGCCACCTGCGTGCGGGTGCCGGTGCTGACGACGCACTCCCTGGCGGTGCACGCTACCTTCGCGCAGGACGTCTCCGTGGCCGAGGCGACCGCGGCGCTGGAGGCGGCGCCCAGCGTGGAGGTGCGCGACGACCTGGCGAACGGCGTGTTCCCGACCCCGGCGACGACGGTGGGCGGGGACCCGACGGTGGTGGGCCGCATCCGGCAGGCGCTGGACTTCCCGAACACCCTCGACCTGTTCGTGTGCGGCGACAACCTGCGCAAGGGCGCGGCGCTGAACACCGCGCAGATCGCTGAACTGGTGGCGGCCGAGCTCACCGCCTGACGACCTGCTCGCTCGACGGCCCGCCACCCCGCCGGGGTGGCGGGCCGTCGAACGAGCGGGACGGAGGATCGTGCGGGGAACGGTGAGTAGGGTGCGGGTCCTCCCACCACCGAAGAAGGGCTGCTCCGCATGACCACCTCCTTGCCCGCGGTGCTCGCCGCACAGGCCGCGGAGGTCGCCTCCCCCCGCTCCACGGCGTTCCTGCTCGTCACCGCAGTGCTCGCCATCGCGCTGCTGCTGGTGCTGATCATCAAGGTGCGGCTGCACGCGTTCTACTCGCTCGTCATCGTCAGCCTGCTGACGGCGCTCGTCGCCGGGATCCCGGTCGGCGAGCTCGTCGACACCCTCGTCGCCGGGTTCGGCGGCACGCTCGGCACGGTCGCGCTGCTCGTCGGTTTCGGCGCCGTGCTCGGCCGCATCATCGAGACGTCCGGCGGCGCGCAGGTGCTCGCCGACACCCTGGTGGACCGCTTCGGCGAGAAGCGGGCGCCGCTGGCGCTGTCGGTGGCCTCGCTGCTGTACGGCTTCCCGATCTTCCTGGACGCCGCGTTCGTCGTGATGCTGCCGATCATCTACACGGTGGCGCGGCGCCTGGGCGGCTCGCTGATGCTCTACGCGCTGCCCTCGGCGGGTGCGTTCCTCATGATGCACGCGCTCGTGCCGCCGCACCCCGGTCCCGTGGCGGCCTCGGGCATCCTCGGCGCGGACGTCGGCCTCACCCTGATCGTCGGCCTGCTCGTGGGCCTGCCCACCTGGTACGTCGCCGGGTACCGCCTGGCGCTCGTGCTGGCGCGGCGCACGCCGTTCTTCCCCGTGCCGGAACTGCTCGGCACCCCGTCCAGCGACCAGCCGCGCCCGCGCTTCGGCGTCGTGCTGCTCCTGCTGCTGCTGCCGCTGGTCCTCATCTTCTGCGGCACCGCCTCGGACACCGCCGTGGCCAGCTACGGCGCAGATGAGGACAGCCCGCTCATCAAGGTGCTGCAGCTCATCGGCGCGACCCCCGTGGCGCTGCTCATCACCAGCGTCCTGGCGCTGCTCCTGCTCGTGGTGCGCCCCAACCGCGGCAAGGTGGGGTCCCGGCTGGAGGACCTCGTCGACGACGCCCTGGCGCCGGTCTGCTCGATCATCCTCATCACCGGCGCGGGCGGGATGTTCGGCCGCGTCCTCACCGAGACCGGCATCGGCGGGGCGCTGGCCGACGGCCTGGACGCCGCGGGCCTGCCGCTCATCCTGGCCGGGTTCGTCATCGCCATCGCGCTGCGGGTGGCGCAGGGCTCGGCGACCGTGGCCGGCACCACGGCGGCGGGCCTGCTGGCACCGGCCGTCGCGGCCGGGCCGGGGCTGTCGGAGCTGCAGCTGGCCTGCATCACCGTCGCCATCACCGCCGGCGCGATCTCCTTCTCCCACGTCAACGACTCCGGGTTCTGGCTGGTGGGCCGCTTCCTCGGCCTGGACACGGCCACGACCCTGCGCACGTGGAGCGTCATCGCCACCGCCATCGGGTTCATGGCCTTCGGGCTCGTCTGGATCCTCTACGCGGTCGTCTCGTGAGCCACCGCCGCGTGAACGCGGCGTGAACCGCGTGCGCCCCCGGTCGCGGACCGGGGGCGCACGTGATCGGCTGAGGCCGTTGCCACCGACCTCAGGAGGAGACGACCGTGTCGATGATGGAACCCTTCACCCCGCACGAGAAGGACGCCGGCGAGGTCGAGGTCCCCGCCGCCGACCCCGGCACCGGCGCCCCGCCCACCGCCCCGGGCACCGGCCCGCAGGGCGAGGAGCAGGGCAGCAACGTCAGCCCGGAGCGCAGCGCCGAGGACGGCCCGCTGCCCGACTGAGCCTCGCGCCGCCGGGGGTCAGCGGTCCTCGAGCTCGCTGCCCCCCGGCACCGAGGCCGGGGTCGCGGCCTCCTGCGAAGTGCCCCGCCACCGGGCCAGCACCCCCATGAGGTGGTAGACGCCGATCGCGGCGGCCGTGCCCAGGGCGATGCCCTCGAACGCCAGGCCCTCGCGCGGCACCCAGCTGTAGTTCGCGATGCCCACGACGAGGGCGATGGCCGCGGTGGTGAGGTTCACCGGGTTCGAGAAGTCGACGCGGTTCTGCACCCAGATGCGCGCGCCGAGGATGCCGATCATCCCGTACAGCAGCGTCGCGGCCCCGCCCAGGACGCCGGCGGGCACCGAGCCGATCAGGGCGCCGAACTTCGGCGAGAAGCTCAGCACGAGCGCGGCGGCGGCGGCGACCCAGTAGGCGGCGGTGGAGTACACCTTCGTGGCCGCCATGACGCCGATGTTCTCCGCGTAGGTGGTGGTGCCCGACCCGCCCCCGGCACCGGCGAGGGTGGTGGCCAGGCCGTCGGCGAGCAGCGCCCGTCCGGTGAGCGGGTCCACGTCCTGCCCCGTCATGGCCGCCACGGACTTCACGTGGCCGACGTTCTCGGCGACCAGGACGAACACCACCGGCAGGAACAGCCCGAGGACGCCCGCGTCGAAGTACGGCGCGGTGAACTCCGGCAGCCCGAACCACGCCGCCTGCCGCACGGCGTCGAAGGCGACCTCCCCGCGCAGCACCGCGCACGCGTACCCGACGACGACGCCGACGAGGATCGCCAGGCGCCCGAGCATCCCGCGGAACAGCACGGTCGCCAGCACGATCGCCCCCAGGGTGACCAGGGCGGTCACGGGTGCGGCGCGGAACCCCGAGCAGGTCCCGTCGTCCTGGCACGTCCCCCACGCGGTGGGGGCCAGGTTCAGCCCGATGAGCGCCACGATGGTGCCGGTGACGACCGGGGGCATCAGCGCGTCGATCCACCGGGTGCCCGCCAGGTGCACGACGGCGCCGACGAGCGCCAGCAGCACGCCGGTGAGCAGGATGCCGCCCGCGGCGACCGCCTGCCCGCCGGTGGCGACGGCCGCCCCGATGGGGGCGATGAACGCGAACGACGAGCCCAGGTAGCTGGGCAGCCGGTTGCCGGTGAGGAGCAGGAACAGCGCGGTGCCGACGGCGGAGAAGAACAGCGTCGTCGCGGCGGGGAACCCGGTGATGGCCGGCACGAGGATCGTCGCGCCGAACATCGCCACGACGTGCTGCAGGCCGATGCCCACCGTGCGCGGCCAGCTGAGCCGCTCCCCCGGCTCGACGACCGCCCCGGGCCGCACCCGCCGCCCGTCCCCGTGGACCCGCCAGCCCGTCGTCGCCCCGCCGTCCCGCGCCACGCCGTCTCCCCTCACCGTCGCCGCTCGCGGACGATCGCCCGCGAGGCGCCGTGAAGACTAGGGCGTCCCCGGCACCCCGCCCCTCCCCCGCGGGGGGGGGGGGGGGGGGGGGGGGGGGGGGGGGGGGGGGGGGGGGGGGGGGGGGGGGGGGGGGGGGGGGGGGGGGGGGGGGGGGGGGGGGGGGGGGGGGGGGGGGGGGGGGGGGGGGGGGGG